>DASZMF010000315.1:0-2970 GCA_035552035.1 Candidatus Angelobacter sp. | reverse complement strand
AAAAGAAGCACACGGCCCGTCTCATTAGGTCACTTGCTCTAATATTTTCGCAAATCGGAACCGAGTATGAAAGAGCTCAACTGCAATATCCATCGAAAATCCAAGAGCCGGGCTGGCACATATCCCAGCCCCTGGACTTGTGGCCGCCACTATGGCGGGCGCGTCGGGAACAGCACAAGCATACGAGTCAGCATGTGCGGGAGTAGGATTACAAGCGCGGTTGTAAACCACACTGATCCCGACGCAATACAAAAATGATGTTTGAATATCTAACGCGCTAACAGCGCAAAGGAGCGAATAGGGCCAGAGAAGCAAGCTCAAAATGATTGGTGATCGTAAGGGCGGTGCGCATCGGCGTGCTTTGGGGCCGCTCAACTACCAGGGAAGTCGAGGCAGAATTAGGAGCATCATTGTGGAGCATGCCGACTGACGATGCATGACGAACGAATTTGTGCTCAATCGTGACTGGAGGCTTATTGCCATCATAGCCGCCGGTAACCACAGAACAAGACAGAGAATCAGCTGTGACTGCGAAAAACAGAACGCAGCAGCACAGGAGACACGGTATCCATTTCTGTGACGAGAAATTCATATTCGCTGAGCTTAAAACAATTTGCAACCTACATCGTTAGCTCTCAGCGTTAGAGTCAGGTTAAGATCGCATTAGAATTTTTAATTATTTCTTCCTTTCGTCTTCAGTTTTTAAACCATGGAATGCTGACAAAGTATGCTAATTGTTTTGCGCGACCGGAAGCGTAGCCGGCTGTTCCAGCGTGAAGTCCAAGATTGTCTCGCTGGGCACATGGATCTGGTCGCCTTTGGTCGCAATCTGCGCGGCTGTTCCTGCACCGGCGCCCACACCTGCCCCAATGGCCGCACCTTTACCGCCTCCAACTGCGGCCCCAATCAACGCTCCAACAACTGCGCCGCCGCCTACCTTGGCTGCAGTGCCGGTTGAGCGGGATTTGCCGGAAAGCTGATAGTCACCGCTCACAAGCGGATAGGTCTGGCCTCTTAATGATATGCCCGTCAGGGACAACCTGAGTTGCGCCCTTCCGCTAAGCTGGCCAGATTCTTTGATTTCTTCAAGCCGACCATAGACATAAGCTCCTCTGGGTGCCACAAGCGCGTCATTCACATAAAGGGCCTGATCCAGCGTCGCGGTAAATTGATCGCCTACATGATTTCTGTTGGAGTCAATCGCATCCACCGTGCGGATCGTCACACGCGTTCCGCTTGGTAACGTAATTCCGTTGTCTGGATCTACTGCCGCGGAATTATCTGGCGGAGGCGCAGAAGAATAATTCGGCGGCGGTGGAGCTGAATCATTTCCCTGCTGCTGGGGCGGAGGTGGATAATTCGACGAAGGCTGCTGTTGTGGGGGCGGATAATTTGACAATGGCTGCGCCGGCGGATAATCCTGCTGCGGAGGCGGTGGATAGTTGGATTGCGGCTGCTGATTGTAATTGCCATTAACGCCAGAGCCGTTGGAATCCGAGTCGAACTTTATTGAAATAACATCGCCTAGGGGATAGCGTTGCAAGCTCGATCCTACACGGAAACTGATTTGCGCTTCTGATCCGCCAATAAATGTTCCCCTGATCACGCTGCCGTTTTTCAGCTCCAGCGTGTCCGCAAAGGCGGCGAGCGACGTCATGCAAAAGCCGATTGCCAGGATCGCAAAAAATAATTTCTTCACAACTTACCTCCAGGCCAGATATCACCTTTACCTGTCTTATTTCTGGTTGATAAGACTTAAGATGCCAAAAACCATGAGTGCGTTGCTGAAATGTGCGGCGGTGCCAATCTTCAGCCGCCACCGAATAGGGATAAGCGCATGGACCAATGAGCGCCATGGCGCAGGTATTTCTATTCAAATCCCTCTCAACTTTGGGTAGACTCATTCGTTCCAAAAACCTGAGACAAGGCGGTACTCATGCAGAAGCTGGTGCGTGGTTTGACTGTTCTGTTGCTGATTGTGTTTGCGCTGCAGTCTGAGCAGGTTCTTTATGCTCAGCAAGCGCAGCAGGAAGAAAAGCAGCCGGTGCTTCACGGATATCAAAAAGCCCCGCAGCCCATTTCTGACATTTTGAGTGCGCGGCCAACTCCGCTGGTTCAAGTAAGTCCAAATGGCAAATGGCTGCTCGCCGCAGACCGCCTGGCTAATCCGCCGATCTCAGATCTTGCACAGCCCATGCTGCGGATCGCCGGCTTGCGTATTAATCCTTCCACGAATGGCCGCCACCATCCTCCACGTTTTGTGGGCTTGCATCTTTTCTACACGCTGGGCAATGAGCACGCAGACGTAACCGTGCCGCGCGATGCTTACCTGGGCGTGCCGGAGTGGTCCCAGGACAGCCAGCATTTTGCTTTTACCAACACCACTGCCAACGGCATTGAGTTGTGGGTAGGACAGCTTGGCACTTACACCGCCAACGTGATTCCCAAAGTCAGAGTCAATGCGGTTTTAGGCGAGGCCGTGCAATGGATGCCCGACGGCAAAACGCTTCTGGTACAAACTGTGCCTGCAACGCGGAAAAATCCGCCGGCTGCTCCGAAATCACCGGATGGGCCAATCATTCAAGAGAGTGACGGCAAGCGCGGCGCTGTCCGCACGTATGAAGACCTGCTGCAAAACGCGCATGACGAAGCTCTCTTCGACTACTACGCCACTTCGCAATTGGTGTTGATCAAAAAAGGTGTAGTGACTCCAGTTGGCAAGCCGGGAATCTTTTCTCGCGTTGAAGCTTCTCCAGACGGCAAACATTTACTCGTAAGCCGCATTAAGCACCCATATTCTTACATCCTGCCGGAAAGCGAATTTCCGCGCGAAGTTGAAGTCTGGAACCTGACCGGCAAAATGGAATATAAAGTCGCCAGTCTGCCTTTGGAAGAGCATGTTCCGATTGAGGGCGTTCCGCTCGGCCCACGCGACTATGAGTGGGTACCCATGCAACCAGCAACGCTGGT
>DASZMF010000314.1:0-3739 GCA_035552035.1 Candidatus Angelobacter sp. | reverse complement strand
CAGAAGGTTTACAATTTCGGTTGCCATGATCTCAGGACTACACGCCGTTATCTACTCGCCAGACGCGGAGAAGGTCCGCGCTTTTCTGCGCGATGTGCTGGGCTTTAAATCGGTCGATGCCGGGCACGGCTGGCTGATCTTTGCTGCGCCGCCGGCGGAGATCGCCGTGCATCCGCTGGAGCAGGGCGCCAAGCCGCATCACGAACTTTATCTGATGTGTGACGACTTAAAAGCCACCATGCAAGAGCTCGCTGACAAAGGCGTGCAATGCGGCGCGGTGACAGAAGCACGATGGGGATCGATCACGTCCATTCAGCTGCCGGGCGGTGGTGAACTGGGGCTGTATCAGCCAAAGCATCCGACTGCGCTGGAGCTGTAGGGCACAACAAAAATGCTGCAATTTTTCAGTAGTGGTACGGACTTCAGAATCAAACGCAAGGTCCCTCACCTACTCCCGTCCCTGTTCGCGAGCTGGAAAAGACGCGCACTTCGTTGACGGGGATTCGAGATGACCGGAAACCGTGTCCTCAGGGCCTAAAGGCCCCAAATCTCCTGGTCTCTATCGCAGGCCTGAAGGCCTACTCCACCCTCACAACCAGATGATCAGAGTTGTTTTTTTAAATTACTCCACTACGTAATTTCCGCGAATTTTGCGCGATCCGTTAAAATAGCTCTGTGGACATATATGAAGAGATAACCCGGCTGCGGCGGGAAGGGCGTCGCGGAGCGCTGGCGACCATTATTAATGTGCGGGGCTCGATTCCCTCTTTTGAGTCGGCCAAGATGCTGGTGCGCGACGACGGCTCCATTGCGGGCACCATTGGCGGCGGCTGCGTGGAAGCCGAGGTGTGGGAAGCGGCGCGCGAGGTCATGAAGACCGAGAAGCCGCAGACGCTTCACTTTGACCTGAATAATAATCCGAAATACGATACCGGCCTGGTGTGCGGCGGAACGCTGGAAGTTTTTGTGGAGCCGATACTGGCCGTGACCACGCTTTATATTTTTGGCGCGGGACACGTGGCGTGGAGCTTATATAAGGTAGCGCGGCTGGCCGGCTTTGAAGTGGTGGTTACGGATGACCGCGAGAGTTACGCCAACCGCGAGCGCTTCCCTGACGCACGCGATATTTACGCCGAAGAATACGAGCGCGTGACCGCGCAGCTGGCTCCGAATGACTCTTCTTATATTGTGATTGTGACGCGTGGGCATCGCGATGACATGCGCGTGCTGCGCTGGGCGGTGGAGACGCCGGCGCGTTATATTGGCATGATTGGCTCGCAGCGGAAGACCATCGCGATTTATAAAGAGCTGGAAAAAGAAGGCGTTTCAGCGGAGAAGCTGGCGCGCGTCTATGCGCCGGTGGGCATTGATATTGGGGCGATTACGCCGGAAGAGATTGCCATTTCGATTATGGCCGAGCTGATTGCCATCCGCCGCCACTCCGCTACTCCGATTCCGCACATGAAGAGCGCCAAGGCTGCGGAAATCCTCAAGCAATTATAGATATACTTGCGGTATGGCACTTTCACCATCGTTTGCCGGCGTGATTCTCTCGGCCGGCGCATCTTCACGCATGGGGCGCGACAAGGCGCTGCTGCCGTGGCGCGATGGCACATTTCTGTCCGCGGCCATACGCGCTCTGCAACCGGCGACGGAGTTGGTAATCGTGGTGGCAGGAGCCAACGCTCCCAACCTGCAGCGGATTGTAGATGCACATGCGGCGTTTCTGGTGGTGAATCCTGATCCACAGCTGGGGCAGTTCAGTTCACTGCAAATCGGCTTGCAGGAAGTTTTGAATCGCGGACGCGATGCGGCGATTGTGACGCTGGTGGACCGTCCGGCGGCCGATGTGGCAACCGTGCAGCAAATCAGGGCGGCCTTTATACAGAGCGATGAAAAAGTCTGGGCAGCGGTGCCGGACTTCCAGGGCAAACATGGGCATCCTTATGTGATTGGGCGCGAGATGATTGAAGCGTTTCTGCGCGCGCCGGCACAGAGTTCCGCCCGCGACGTGGAGCACGCGAACCAGGCGCATATTCGCTACATTCCGGTCAGTGATCCGTTGGTTACGGCCAACGTGGATACGCCGGAAGAGTTTGAAAAATTACGCACAGGGACTCCTGCCGGAAAAATTTCTATTTAGCATTTCATTTCACGCATTTCTATATAGGATCTTATTGGGGCTTCTATTTGAATACTGATACACAAACCTCACCTACCAGCCAGCAGTTTGTTGATTCTGTGCTGGCATTGCGGCCTCGAGTGGCCGTGTTTGATTGTGACGGCACGCTATGGAGCGGCGACTCCGGCGCAGATTTTTTCTCATGGGAAATCAAGCGCAGGATGATCCCGCCCAAGGTCGCATACTGGGCTGAAGCCCGCTATAAAGATTACAAAGCCGGACACGTGGAAGAAGAAGCCATGTGCGGCGAGATGGTAGCCATTAACGCAGGCACCACGATGGAAGACCTGGAAAAAGCTGCGGCTGAATTTTTTGCCGGGATTGTTGCGCCGCGCATTTTTCCGGAGATGCTGCAGCTCACGCGCGAACTTGATTCCGCCGGATGCGAGATATGGGCGGTTTCCTCCACCAATGACTGGGTGGTGCGTGAAGGCGTCAAGCGCTTTGGCATTCCGGGCGATCGCGTGCTGGCGGCATGCGTGCATCTGGAAGAGGGCAAGGCAACCGAGCGGCTGATACGCGTTCCCAGCGGACCTGGCAAAGTGGTAGCTATCCGCGAAGTGGTGAAGAAGCCGGTGGATGTATGCTTTGGCAACTCGATCCACGACCTGGCCATGCTGGAGATTGCGCAGCACCCTTTTGCGGTGAATCCCAACCCGAATCTGGAAAGGGTTGCACGGCAAAAGAAATGGCCCATTTACTGGCCCGCCGGAACGAAGGCAGCCGAGTAACGAAAGAGATAAGAACTTGCCATTTGCAGAAGTTAACAGCACGCGGATTTTTTATCGTCTGGAAGGCCAGAGCGGTTTGCCTGTGCTGATGTTGGCTCATTCGCTGGGTTGCGACCATGAGATGTGGGCGCCGCAGATGCCGGATTTCCTGCACCACTTCCAGGTACTGCGGTATGACACGCGCGGCCACGGCGCATCTGCTGTTCCCGCCGGAGATTTCACGATCGACCAGCTAGGACAGGATGCGCTGGCGCTGGTAGATAAGCTAGGCATCGCGAAGTTCGCATTCTGTGGACTATCCATGGGCGGCGCGGTGGGGCAATGGCTGGCGAAAAATGCTCCGCAGCGGCTCACTGCACTGGTGCTGGCGAATACATCCCCTAAATTCGGCACAGCTGAAATTTGGGACACACGCCGCAAAGCCGTACTGGATGGCGGCATGCAGTCAGTGGCGGATGCAGTGATGCAGAGATTTTTCTCGACTGAGCAACTTGCTGGCGTTGCGGCGCAATCCACCAAAGCAATCCTGCTGGGAACTGATCCCAAAGGATACGCCGCCTGCTGTGCCGCGCTGCGCGATGTGGATTCGCGCTCCGCGCTCAGCAAAATAAAAATTCCGACGCTGGTGATTGGCAGTGACAGAGATCCCTCCACTCCGTGGGAAGGCAACAGTTCAGTGCTGGCTCATGACATTCCTGGCGCTAAAGCCGTGAGGCTCAATACAGCCCATCTTTCCAACCTGGAATTGCCGCGGGCATTCACGGGAGCGGTGCTGGATTTTCTGCTGCCGCGCGAGGCTGGCGCTGATCCACTGGAAGCCGGGATG
>DASZMF010000313.1:0-3552 GCA_035552035.1 Candidatus Angelobacter sp. | reverse complement strand
TAATGGTTAGCCTCAACAATCTTCATTTCCTGCCAATCGTACGGGACCTCTTTACCACAACCCAGGCATGCCACGTAAGTGCCTGTAAGCTGGGCAGCAGACGAGAGCCGCTGACCGGGCCGTTTGGTAATAGGAAAGCTGAAATTCTTGTGGCTGCAACCGAACAACACATCAAGCAGACTGGCCATTTTGATCATCCTCCCAAACTTCGGGTTTCCCTGGAAGCATTCACTTGCCGACTCAAGGAGTATTGTACTACAGGACATGTCCTAATGTACACATTGGAGCGTGTTCTGCAGTACTGTTACTTAGATTCAGGGTACTGGAAAAAGGTTCGAGAGGATTAAGGGTATATTTTTACCGGCGGGAAATGATGTAAAAAATACACGAGTTGAGTTCTATATTTATGATAATAAGATAGATATGAGTGGTTGGGGCCTATTTCTTCTCGGCCCCGCTCTTGCGGCACTTGGTCATAATGGCTTGGTGGAGCCGGTTGCGGAGGTCTTCTGGGAGCTCGTAAATCTTGTTATCGCGGTAGATTTCGATGGTTTTCTGGGTCGTATTCATCACTACATGGCACTCGTGGCACCAATGCAGATGTTCGTCCAGTTCAATTTTCAGGTCCTCAGTGATCTTGCCATCGAGGTAATCGGTCAACTCTTTTAAGAACTCAGTGCATTTCACTGTTGGCCGTCTCCGCCCTTTTGGGACTTAAAGTATTTTGCCAGACGTTCCCGGAGTTGCAGGCGGGCACGTAACAGCCGGGATTTTACCGCAGGTACGCTTAATCCCAGCATCTCCGCTGTTTCCTCCGTGGACATTCCTTCCACGTCTCGCAATACAAACACTGTTCTAAATCCGGGCGAAAGTCCCTGAATGGTTTTCTTCAGGATGTCGCCCAATTCCGAGGTGCCGTACAGCTGTTCCGGATTTGGGGACCAATCCGCTACTTCCCGCGGTATGGACCCTTCTTCTGTCTCCACGTCTTCGTCCAGTGAAACAGTCCGGTCATTGCGCCGTTTGCGCAGGCGCATCAACGCTTCATTTACGGCGATCCGAACCAGCCAGGTGTAAAACTTTGAGTTACCCTGAAACTGCTCCAGGTTCTGATACGCCTTGAGGAATGCATCCTGGACAACGTCCTGGGCGTCTTCCTCGTTATGCGTAATGTGCTGCGCTATGCGGAAGACATTTCTGTCATACCGCTTTACCAGCTCACTGAACGCTTCCAAGTCGCCTTTTTTGGCGGCCTGGACAAGCGCCATCTCGCTGGTAAGACCTTCCTCGTTCTTCTTTTGGATGGTTTCCATGCCGCTCCGACTCAAAATTAATTTACTATGTTCTGCACCCCAAAAGGGCATGTACGCGAAATAAATTACCTGGGACTTAGTTTAAGACTCTGAACGTTACTTTTTGTTACACCAAGGCTCTGATTCTATATATGAAGAACACTCGCTCACTTTTTCTGCTGACGTTGAGCTTTTTTAGCCTGTTTAGCTTTTCTCTTCTGGCCACCGGATGCCGCCAGTCCAATTCTTCCGCTGAGCGCATCAAGGTTGTGATGAAGAAATATGCCATTGAGCCAGCTGTGATCCATGTAAAGGCCGGCCAGACCACGGAATTAGAGGTCACTACGCCGGATGTCCAGCATGGATTTGACGTGCCAGACCTCAGCATTAAAGAGCCTGTCCGCCCCGGCCAAACGACCATTGTGACGCTTAAATCGCCGCCCAAGGGCGAATACAAGATTGTTTGCGGCATTGTCTGCGGGCCGCACCATGACGATATGACCGGCAAGCTGGTAGTGGAGTAAGCGTTCCCTTACCAGTTTCGTTTTGGTGCGCCTTAGGCGTTTGTCAGCGCTGGGGAATGACCTGGTAACGACCTTGGGTAACCACTAAGATACTAGAAGTGGCAAACTTCAGTAATCTCACGGGTTTATACTGGTTGTGGAACGCTTTATAATCGCGGCCAGGAATGCCACGTCCGATAGAAATCCAAAACATCATTGAAGAGGCGGTTGCTGAGGTATTTGACGCAGCCCTGCCCAAGCTGCGCACAGAAATAGTGCGCCGCGCGGTTGAGGTGCTGGAGCTGATGGCGCCAGCACCAGGCTCTTCACCCAGTGACCTGCTTAACGCCGCTTCTGCTTCCATCCATGAGTCTGGAACGCAGGCGGAGATCCTGCGCCATCTGCTGGAAGGCGAAGCGCGCTTTGCCGGACGCGTGGCCCTGTTCGTCGTTAAAGGCTCCGCCGTGAATGGCTGGCAGGGAATTGGTTTTGACGACAATGACGCCATCAAGAGCGTGAGCCTGAACACCGGTTCTGGTCTGGTGGGCAAAGCGATACAGAGTCGCTATCCCGCAGGCGGCGCTACCCAGAAGTTTGACGCGAACTTTGCCGGCACCATGAAAGCTCCGGCAGACGATCAGTGCATGGTGTTGCCGCTGATCGTAAAAGATAAAGTGGCAGCCGTGATTTACGCCGATGCCGGCACAGCCAAAGGCGGCACCATAGACGCCTCTGGTTTGCAGACGCTCACGCGCTTCGCCGCTATCTGGCTGGAAGTTGCAGCGTTGCGCAAAGCCGGCGGCACCATGGCAGAAGAGACGCCACCAGTGGCTGCAGCAGCGCCTGCCGCGAGTGCTGCGGCTCCGTCAGCTTCTGCACCAGCACCAGCAGCCGCAGCGGCTTCATCCGCTCCAGTTACTGAAGAAGACGAGCTGCAGAAAAAAGCCCGGCGCTTCGCCAAATTACTGGTGGAAGAAATCAAGCTATACAATCAAGCCAAGGTCGATCAGGGCAGACAGAGCAAGGATCTGTATGATCGTTTGAAAGACGACATTGAAAAGAGCCGGGCCATGTATGACAAGCGCTACGCTGAGTCAGCCGTTGCGTCCGCCGATTATTTTACTCAGGAATTAATCAGAATTCTGGCGGACAATGATGCAACACTCATGGGCGCCGGATTTTCACGGTAGTTGAAATCAGTGCAGGTCAGACGTGTATTTTCTCTCGCATTTCTTCTCGTGCTGTTGCCGGCGGCTTTCTCCGGACAGGCAGCCAGGAAGCAAGCTCCTTCCACCAAAAAGAAGGCAGCAACTTCTGCGCAAAGCGCGCAGACCACGCGCAAGCTGGGGCACATCAAGCGCGCATTCGTGGCTTCGGCTGATCTGCGTCCCATGGCGCAGCAGCTTCTGGAAAATCGCACGCCGCAGGCCTATGAGGGCGTGGAAGCGTATGCGCGCAAACACGCCAAAGACGACGCTGGTCCGCTCGCGTGGCTTGTGATCGGTTACGCGCACAATCTGGACAAAGATTACGTAAGCGCCCGCTCTGCATGGGACCGCGCCAAGCCACTGGAGCCGGTTCTGGGCGACTACCTCGACTATCTGCATGCCGCGGCCTACCAGAGTGAGAGCAATCCCGCAGCGGTCTTGCAGACGCTGGAAGGCTTTGAGCAGAAATATCCTGATTCGCTTGAGTCGCACGATGCAGCGATGCTCTATGCCGATGCGCTTTTGGCGACGAACGCTCCGCAAGCCGCC
>DASZMF010000312.1:0-4600 GCA_035552035.1 Candidatus Angelobacter sp. | reverse complement strand
CTCCATTTTTGTAGTCGATGCAGGCTTCAAAGTCCAGCTCTTTGACAACGTAATCGCATTTCTTTGGACCGCCCGCTATGCCTACGACGCGCGCGCCTTTGATTTTGGCGATCTGCCCAACGGCCATGCCCACAGCGCCGGCCGCTCCGGAAACCACAACCGTGTCTCCGGCTTTCAGCGCGCCAACTTCCAGCAGACCGAAGTAGGCTGTGAGCCCGGGCATGCCGAGCGTGCCCAGATACACCGGCAGCGGCGCCAGTCGGGGATCAACTTTGGTTAATCCCTTGCCGTCAGAGATTGCATATTCCTGCGTTCCAAATGCGCCGACCACGTGGTCGCCTGCAGCGAACTCTGGATTGTTTGAGGCAATCACCCTGCCGACAGCGCCCGCTCGCATCACATCACCAATGCCTACCGGCGCGATGTAAGATTTGGCGTCGTTCATCCAGCCGCGCATTGCCGGGTCAAGCGAGACATAAAGAATCTTGACTAGAAGCTGGCCCGGACCGGGATCGCCCACCGGCTCTTCTGTGTAATTGAAATCGCTGCGTTTAGGCAAGCCAACCGGACGGGCGGCAAGACGGAACTGATGATTCGTAAGTGACATGGTGCGATGATTGTAAATTCAAAATACCAATTTGGATAATCTTCAAATTGGATAATCTTCAAACCAAACACCATCTCTTCGCGCGTGAAGCCCTGTATTTTTTAGCGCGTTCGTGCATTCGAGCTGAATTCAAAAATCAGTTTGACTCGTGCAGCATGTTTCACAACGGGGTTGCCTGCAAACTAAAAAGTAAACTTTTGTCAGTAACTTTATCAGTCACCAACTTACAGTGACCCAGAGCGCATCCCACTTACAATCTGAGTTGCTCCGAGCGCGCAGCCCTTTTGACGGATTCAGAGCTGCAAGCCGCATGAATGGCGGCTGATAAGCAAACAGCGTGCCAGCGGAGTTGCAGGAAGGGACAAACCAGAAACATGGAAATGCAAGAGACAAACAACACAATATTTGACCAGAGTGACTGCCTGCTCACACCGGGAGAGCTGGTGCAGAACTCTGGGATTTATGAGATCTGCCATCACGACGAGCCTCGCTCTACTGTGATCCTCACGCGCAATACTATTTTTCCGTATTGCCGATTATGCGGCGAGCAGGTGCGCTACAAAATTCTGGAGCTGGTGCCGCACATCTCGGAAGATCCAGACTTCCAGGAAGACATGGAGAAGCCAGACAACCCAGGTTACAAGATGAGTATTCCAACCTCTACGTTCCCCATGCAACTCAACAGAGCGCATGGCTTCCGATTCCAGCAAGATAGTTTACAAACCGGGTCAGACGGTCCCCCGTTCGGGGATCTATAAAGTCTCGCACGCCGAACATCGCTTGCCCCACCGGGCCAGCTTTAAGGCGCAAGAGACGTTTCCGCCATGCGGCCATTGCGCTGATCAGGTGCGCTTTGAATTGATAGTCGCCGCGGAAGAAGAAGAGCACTCCGACAAGATTGAATAAGCTATTCAGAGATCCTGTCTCGAAAAAGAAAAATGGGAGCCTTTATGCAGCGGCTCCCACAATCATCAAAAAAAACTTTCTAGAAATTTTGCTTAAGCAGTTTTGGCTTCCATGGCTTTCTTGGCTTCAGCAGAGTCATAGCTCTCGCCATAAATTGCCGGGACCTTCCCGCCCATGGGCCGCAGATACACTGAGAGCTGTCCGCGATGGTGTACGGAGTGGTTGATGGCAACCTGGAAAAACATCACTGCGGGCATCTGGAACATGCCGCGGAAATCGACGATCTTCGCCAGCTGCTCGGGTGTCATCTTCGCAAGGCGCGGCTGGACAGCGTCACACATCTCGCCATACCACTGCGCGATGTCGGCGGAAGTTTTCACAGAGTCCGGCTTGTTGATGGGAGAGAAATCAAACCCGCCATCGGCAATGCCGTTGAAAAAGCGCTTCTCTGCCGCAGCAACGTGCCATGCCAGTTCCAGCGCTGTTTTCGCGTTAGGATCAGGCCGGTAATCGCCCTTATCCAGCGGAATGGCCTGGATAACCTGCCGTGTTGTTGCCTGTTCGCGCTGGAGCGCTGGCAGAAAAATGTTGAGAAGTGCGGTCGCGCTATCGTTCGAAAGTGTCTGGCTCATAGTCCTTAGTATAAATCAGTTATCAGTCCGCAAATTCCTGCTTCGAGATTCGCGTTGATTCGCGGCCACAAAGTTCTGTGGCCGCAAAGAATCTTCATCGTGCTTACGGATCTCAGGAAGCGTCTTCCAACTCCACCATTTCTCCGCGCTCCGCCCGGGCATGCGCCACGATCTTTTCCTGCTGCGCTGCCGGCACAAAATCATAATGTGACATTTCCATGTGGAAGCTGCCACGCCCTTGCGTCATCGACGTCAAGTCAGCGCCGTAAGTGAGCATCTCCGCCATGGGGCATTCGGCTTTCACAATGGTCTTGCCGTTTTTATTGTCCATGCCCTGTATGCGCCCGCGACGCGAGTTGAGATCGCCCATAATGCTGCCGGCAAACTCATCAGGGATATTGATCTCCACCTTCATCAGCGGTTCCAGCAGCGTAGGCTTGGCCAGTTCCATGGCTTTCTTGAATGCAATACGGCCCGCGTTTTTGAAAGAGAGCTCGTTTGAGTCCACGTCGTGATAGCTGCCGTCATACAGAATGATGCGGAAGTCCACCACGGGAAAGCCCGCCAGATAGCCGCGCTGCGCCGCTTCCACAATTCCTTTTTCCACCGCAGGGATATAGTTCTTAGGAATAGAGCCGCCAAAAATATCGTTCACAAATTCAAATTGTTTGCCGCGCTCCAGCGGCTCCATCTTGATTTTGCAATCGCCATATTGGCCGTGGCCGCCGCTCTGCTTCTTGTGCTTGCCCTGCACATCCGCCTTGCCGCGGATGGTTTCACGGTATGGCACCTTGGGAGCTTTCAGCAGAACCTCTGTGTGGTAACGACGCTTCAGCTTGGCCACCATCACTTCAATATGCAGCTGGCCCGTTCCGGCAATCAGAAATTCTTTGGTCTGCTCGTCGCGGAAGAAACGCACCATGGGATCTTCTTCCATCAATTTGTGCAGACCGTTGGAAAGCTTGTCTTCGTCATTGCGGCTCTTCGGTTCAATGGCAAAGGTAATCGCGGGCTCCGGCAGTGAGACAGCCGCAAACCGTATGGGATTCGCCTTATCGCCCATCGTGTCGCCGGTGAGCGTGTCACGCAGCTTGGCCACTGCGCCAATATCGCCCGCGTGAAGCTCAGGCACTGACACCAGACTCTTGCCCTGCGGAATCGAGAGATGTGCCAGCTTCTCTGAAGATCCGCGAATAAAATTCTGCAGCGTCACGTCATTCTTCACCACGCCTGAGAACACTTTAAAGAACGTAATGCGCCCGGCAAAAGGATCGTTCGCCGTCTTGAACACATAGATGGAAGTGGGCGCGGCATCGCTCACCTGCAGATCTACTTCGTGAGCATCATCGGCGGCTTCAGCGTGTACGGCTGCGTGCTCGGCGGCCGTGGGGAAATAATCCACCACAAAATCCATCAGATGGTCCGTGCCAATATTGCCCAGCCCGGAAGCAAAGAGCACCGGGAAAATCCTGTCGTCTTTAATCGCCTCATGCAGAGCGGGAATCAGGTGCTCTTCAGAGATGGTGCCTTTCTCAAAAAACTCTTCCATCAACTCGTCTTTGCCTTCAGCCACGGTCTCTACCAGTTTTTCATGCGCTTCTTTCGCTGCGGCCTCAAGTTCTGCGGGAATCGGCCCTTCTTTGCCTTTGCCGGTGCCGCCCATTTCGTATGTGTAGGCCTTCATGGTCACCAGGTCAATCACGCCCTTCAGGCTCTTCTCGCTGCCAATGGGAATCTGCACCGGCACCACTTGTCGCCCAAAGGCGTTCACCAGGCTTTCCAGCGCGGTTTCATAGTTGGCGCGTTCGCGGTCCATGCGGCTCACGCAGATCACGCGCGGCAGGTTGATCTCTTCCGCATACTGCCACACTTTTTCCGTCACCACTTCCACGCCGGAAACTCCGTCCACCACCACCAGCGCCGCTTCGGCGGCAGACATGGCAATGCGCGCCTCATGCGCAAACATGGTGAAGCCGGGCGAATCGAATAAATTGATTTTCGTGTTGTGCCATTCCAGCGAAGCAATGGCTGTGGAGATGGTCATTTGCCGGGAGATTTCTTCTTCATCGTGGTCGGTAACGGTTGAGCCGTCATCCACGCGGCCTAGCTTTGGGGTTGCGCCGCCGGTGTACAACATGGAAGAAACCAGGGATGTCTTGCCTGAGTGAGAGTGCCCAATGACAACGAGATTGCGAATGTCCTTGCCTTCGTAGACTTTCAAAAGCGCCTCCTTCAACAAGCGGGGCCCGGCCAGTTAGCAGCCGACAAAAACTTTAAGCTCTGCAATTGAGACTGCTACCTGTTGGTCAAGAGGGGTCCGGGGCTCCAATAGAACGAGAGTTAAGTACCTAGTGTCCGTTATTATTACGCTGACCAGGGGTTTTGGGAAGAGTACAGAGAACAGAAAAAGTGCATTTTTGCTGGCCCGGAACTCTGAAAGCTCAAACTATTGCAC
>DASZMF010000311.1:0-1609 GCA_035552035.1 Candidatus Angelobacter sp. | reverse complement strand
AAACTGGCGGGCGGAAGCTTTCTGATTGAAGAGCACTCCACTGCACAGGTGTTTACCGTGGAAGACCTGAGCGACGAGCACCAGCAGATTGCGCAGACCACGCAAGAGTTTGCCCGCAATGAGATTCTCCCCAACGTGGAGAAGATTGAGCACAAGGAATTTGCCGTGACGCGCGGTCTGATCCAGAAGGCCTGCGAAATAGGCATTGGCAACGTGGACGTGCCGGAGCAATACGGCGGCTCTGACATGGACAAGATTTCTTCGGCGCTCATCGCCGAGCACATGTCTGTCTCGGGCAGCTTCAGCGTTGCGTTTGGCGGACACACCGGCATTGGCTCGCTGCCAATCATTTATTTCGGCACAGCGGAGCAGAAAGCCAAGTATCTGCCCAAGCTCGCGACCGGCGAATTGATTGCCGCGTATGCGCTCTCAGAATCTACCTCCGCCTCTGATGCCATGAATGCGCGCACCAAGGCCGTGCTCTCTCCGGATGGCAAAGAGTGGATACTCAACGGCGAAAAAATGTGGATCACCAATGGCGGCTTTGCTGACGTGGTGATTATTTTTGCCAAGGTCGATGGCGAAAAATTCAGCGCGTTCATTGTGGAGCGCAAGTTCCCGGGCTTCCAGTCTGGGAATGAAGAAAAGAAGATGGGCATCCGCGGATCTTCCACTACTCCAATTATTCTCAACGACTGCCGCGTGCCTAAAGAAAATCTTCTGGGTGAAATTGGCAAAGGCCATGTCATCGCGTTCAACACCTTGAACATTGGCCGTTACAAGCTGGGCGCTGGTGTTGTCGGCGGTGCGCGCAACTCGCTCAACAACGCCATCGGCTATGCCAAGCAGCGCAAGGCCTTCGGCAAGACGCTGGGCGATTTTGGCATTATCCAGGAAAAGCTGGCCAACATGGCGGTGGGCGTTTACACCGGCGAATGCATGTCCTACCGCACGGTCGGAATGATTGATTCGGCGATGTCTGAGATCGACAAGAACTCGCCTGACGTTTACAAAGAGACAGCCAAGAATATTGAAGAATACGCGGTCGAGTGCTCCATCCTGAAAGTCTATGGTTCGGAAATGCTGGATTACGTGGTCGACGAAACCGTGCAGATTTACGGCGGCTACGGATTTGTGGAAGAGTATCCGGCAGAGCGTGCGTATCGCGACTCGCGCGTGAACCGGATTTTTGAAGGCACCAACGAAATCAATCGCATGATTATCACTGGCTGGCTCCTGAAGCGGGCCATGAAAGGCCAGTTGCCTCTCATGCCGGCCATCAAGAAGCTGACGGATGAAATCATGTCCGGCCCAAGTTCAGCTGAACCGTTGGAAGGCCCACTGGCTGCGGAGCGCACGCTGGTGAGCAATGCCAAGAAAGCCACGCTCATGCTGGCTGGCGCGGCAGTGCAAAAATACATGGCGGCCATTGAGCAGCAGCAGGAAATTCTTTCCGCGATTGCTGACATGGTGATTGAAGTTTTTGCCATGGATTCTGTTGCGCTGCGCACGCAGAAGTTGGTAGAGAGCCAGGGCGAGGCCAAGACCCAGTTGGCGGTTGCCATGGCGCAGGTCAGCCTGAGCCTTTCCATGGACAAGATTGAAGCCG
>DASZMF010000310.1:0-2294 GCA_035552035.1 Candidatus Angelobacter sp. | reverse complement strand
TAGGTTCCAGGAACCAGCTGGCGCAGCGTGGCATTACCGGATGGTGTGGTGCGTTCCTGTGCCACTGTCATTTCATTCCGCTGCATAATCACAATCACCAGCGGCAGTGGCTGGCCGTTCTGGTCCATCACGGTCACTTGCAGTCGTCCGGTGGGAAGCGGCGCAGCCTGCCACATGTTTGTGGCCAGCAATCTTTGGCCGCCGCAGATCAGGGCAGAGCAAAGCAGCAAGGCCAGAACACGCCATTTTGGTTTTGCAGACATCATTTCAGCACCGCGGCAGGCCCACCAGAGATGAACCCTATATTCCTCTCAGGGCAGGTTACAAGGCTGGCTATATTCTATGCGAGCTGCTGTTCGATCACCAGATTAGAGTTGTGAAATGAAGGTCACAAAAGTCACGCAGAAACGCGCGTATGAACATGCGCGGCGCATTGTAAAAACTGGGCTCAGCCTGATCAGCGCCGAGCCCTCATGTTTAGCACCTTTAGTTACTTACTCTTGCGTATGCGGCGCAGACTCCACAATGATTGGCTGCGCCTTTCTCAATTCAGGCTTGCCCGTTTCCGCTTTGGGTTCAATCCGTTGCTCCACGCGTGTGCGCTCATCGAATTTGCCAAAGATCATTTTGCCGGCCGTGGTTTGCAGCACTGACGTCACGGCAATATCCACGTTTTTGCCAATCAGCTTCCTGGCATTGTCCACCACCACCATGGTGCCATCATCCAGATAAGCCACGCCCTGGTTGTATTCCTTGCCTTCTTTCAGGATGAACACGCGCATAGTCTCGCCGGGCAGCACAATGGGCTTCAAGGCATTGGCCAGCTCGTTGATGTTCAAAACTTCCACGCCTTGCAGTTGGGCCACTTT
Source organism: Candidatus Angelobacter sp. (assembly GCA_035552035.1). Classification (GTDB taxonomy): domain Bacteria; phylum Acidobacteriota; class Terriglobia; order Terriglobales; family Acidobacteriaceae; genus Angelobacter. Next base: position 1,425 of record DASZMF010000310.1, on the reverse strand, counting down.
GTTGAGGTTGAAATCATTGGTGATGATTTTTCCCTCATACACTTTTGCCAGCTCAATCAATTTCAGGTCAACTTCGCGGACCGTGGGAAAATCATCTTCTACAATCTGCACGGTCACGTTCGCCATTTTTTGCACGCGCTGCAAAATGTCCAGGCCGCGGCGTCCGCGGTTCCGCTTAAGCGAATCAGCGGAGTCGGCTACCAGCTGCAGCTCGCGCAGAACAAACTGTGGGATCACCACCACGCCGTCAAGAAAGCCGGTATCGGCAATGTCGGCAATGCGGCCGTCAATAATTACGCTGGTATCCAGGATCTTAAAGCTTTTGCGCCCCTGTTTTTCTGAGCCAAAAATCCCGCCCAGCGCGGCCAGGTTCAGCATGTCGCCTTTGTTGGCCCCCACAATCAGCCCCACGTAAGACATGAGAAGCATGACCATGAGCATGAGGAAGCGCTGTGTTTCAGAGTGGGTAATGCTGTTTTTAATGACAACGCTGAAAAGGTAGGCCCCAAGAATTCCCAGGATACTGCCAATCACGGCGCCAATCAGCCGCTTTAGCGTTACCACGCGCAGGCGTACTTCAAACCAGACAACGAGCAGGCCGATGATGACTCCAACCAGCCCCGAGATCCATGAAGAAAAGTTGGCGAGCCCAAATGGGCGCAGATGATAACAAGCTACTGCTACAACAGAAATGAAAACCAAACGAATAATAAACAGGTCCATAAGGACCCTCCCGACCGGGGTTGCTGCTGGCTAAGGTAAGAAATTATAAGTCCTGCTAACCCCCAATAAGTAGCGCCCCCACTGCTTTTTCGATACTCAAGTCTAAAAAATAACTTAAAAAATCCCGCAAATAATTAACTTCGGCACAGTATACAACAGCCTTGCAGGATCATGCGCCACCTTGTTTGTTATCAACTAAGTAAATACGTGTCTTGCTTTCGTGTTGACCGGCGCCGCAGCAGCAATGCATCTTGGTTCATCAGGGTTTTTACGGACCCCCATCCTTTGCTTTTTATGAACAAGTTGGCCGAAAGAAGATGAGCGGCCTGGTTCTCTCGTTTCGAGAGGCCTTTAAAGCCGGCGCTGAAAATCTCGGGGGAGAATAGGCGCCGGTTTTATATTGAGGCGATTACGATGCTTTGGTATTCCCTCTCAGTTTCTCGCGATGAATCGCCCACCCAATGAATACGGCATCAAGGGAGTCGATATTGGCAAAGCAATAGCAGAAATTAAAGATGGTGAATTTCCATTCGGGAAAAAAGGGGCTGCTTCACGCCAATTTTTTGCGGCTCCACATTTTCCAACACACCCCCTCACCCGCAAGGCGGGGGTGATTCTTTGCCCAACGGTAATGTTGCCGGGAACGTCCCGGATATGCGAGAGTATCCGTTCCCCTCAATTTTTGGGGCAACAGCTCTTTTG
>DASZMF010000309.1:0-3600 GCA_035552035.1 Candidatus Angelobacter sp. | reverse complement strand
GAACCTTGCATTCAGCAGCTTCAATTCTTTCTGCGAAGCGGGCTGCGGGTGGGTCGCCATATGAGATTATACCGTGAGTGACAAGCAGGCGTGAGCAGAGCACGGGTTGCCGCTGAAACCCTGAGCGCAGCGAAGGATCTGCTCTGGAAGTACCAGACCAGCCGCATAGTAAGGGCCGATTTGAATATGCTGCCAAAATCCTGGGGAAAGCGAAGGATCTGGCCCTGAGAGCCTGTCATGGGTACCAGCGCAATAGGCATGCGGTTTCTCAATCTGGTTTATCTTTCCCATCACCCGATCACGGCGATCACCCGATTCCACTCGTGCTGATCAGTCGTAAGGTTTTTGCTTTTGCCTTTCCTCTGTGTTCCTTCGTGTCCTCTGTGGTAAAAGGTTTTTGTTTTTAATCCGCGAACATCCGCGTAAATCCGCGGTAAAAATTTGCTTTCGGTTTTAACACCGATGAAAATATCTCCATGGACTCCGTACGCGTTGACAAATGGCTATGGGCCGCCCGATTCTTCAAGACCCGCTCCCTGGCCTCACGCGCCTGCGAACTTGGCCGCATTCAAGCCCATGGGCAGCCCGCCAAGCCCGCCCGCGAAATACGCATTAAAGATATGCTCCGCATTACCAATGATGGCGGCGACTTCCACGTAGAAGTGTTGCTGCTGAGTGAAGTACGCGGCCCGGCAGCCGTGGCACAAACGCTGTATCGGGAAACGGAAGAGAGCAAAGAGGCCCGCCTGAAAGCCGCAGCCGAGCGCAAAGCAGCCGTGCAATATGCGCCCGCGCCTACCAGCAGACCGTCAAAGCGCGATCGCCGTAAGATCATCCAGTTTCGCGGACGCGGCTAACGCGCTTAACGATCCCGACAGATTAATTAAAGAGAAGGTATTTGGAGCGGGTTATGACGCGTCCTGCGGCCTGGCGCCGCCCATATGCTTGCCCGTCTTCAGATCCACTTCAAATGGGACTTCTTTATCGGCCAGCGCATCCCAACCGCGGCCCAGCAGCCTGTCACCCTTGATGTCGATAATCATGAGCCCTTCCCAGGAAAGCCGCTCCGTGGTCCACGCAATGCCTGCGCTGCCAACTGCGGTGATGGTGGTAAAGCCGGCAAAGAGCAGAAGCCCATACTGTGAAAGCACGCGCAAATCCACCACCGGACGCTGCTCCACGCGAAACCACTGCGCCGGATCATCCGCTTTCACCACGTACGCGTAACCGCCCACCACGGTACAGAAAGAATCGGGATCAGGAGACGAACAGACTTCGCTCACGACCTGGTCGGAATCAAAGCCCAAAGCAAAAAATCCCACCCATGCCGGGCCACCTTGGGGCACAACGCGCACATACGCTCCGCTGCGGTCGCCTTCTTCCATCTCTACCGGATAGTGATACAGCTTCTCCACCGGATGCACCGGCGGCGCGGCTTCCAGCACTCTGACTTCATAACTCCGCGGAAATGTGAAGTCAAAGCGGAAATGCTGTTTCATGCCCGTTGCTCTAACACCGCCATAAACTCCGCGACGCGTTCACGCACATTTTTTACATGCACCGGCAGTTCCAGCTTGCTGCCATCTTCCAATAGCGGAATCAGCTTATTGAAGTCCGGCCCTGAATGTGACCCAATCAACATGATCCGCACCGGATGAAATAAATCTTTTCCCTTCGCGCCGGTCTCTGCCTTCACTTCATCCATGATGGCCTTGAAGCGCTCCGGCGTCAGCGGCGATTCGCTCTCCGTGCGCCTGGCAAATGCCTGCGCCACGGCTTTTCCTTTGTCATTGAAAGCTTCGGCATTTTCCGGCACCGCCAGCGCCGCCGCAGGATCATTGCTGAAAATAATCTTTGCCTTTTCCGGCAGCTGGTCCAATTGATCGACGTAAGGCGCCAGCAGATCAATCATGCTGCTGGCCCAGCCGCTCACATTGCTATTCACACTTGCCGGCAGCAAGCCCGCGCGCTGCAGAAACTCCGTGCCCATCTGGCGGATACGCTCCGGCGCGCTCTGCTTAATGTATTGCCGGTTCAGCCAGTGCAGCTTTTCTGTATCAAAGACTGCTGGTGAAGGCGTCACGCGCTGCAGCGAAAATTCTTTGATCAACTCATCTTTAGGAAACAGCTCGCGATCTCCACCGCTCGGCGCCCAGCCCAGCAGCGCCAGGTAGTTCATCAGCGCCTCAGGCAGAATGCCCATCTCGCGGAAGTTCGCCACTGACGTAGCTCCATGCCTCTTCGACAACCGCTCGCGATCCGGCCCGAGGATGGTTGAGAGATGCGCAAACTCCGGCACCGGCAAACCCAGCGCTTCATACACGGCAACCTGTTTCGGCGTGTTGGAAATATGGTCATCGCCGCGGACGACGTGCGTGATTTTCATGTCGGCATCGTCAATCACTACCACATAGTTGTAAGTCGGCATTCCACTCGAGCGGACAATAATAGGGTCGCTCACCACTTCGTTGGAAAACTCCACGTCACCGCGCACAATGTCATGGAAGCGAATCGGGCGCTCAGGAATCTGGAGCCGGATTGCCGCCAGCTCTCCTGCCCCACGACGCCGTTCGGCCTCAGCCATGTCAATATTTCTGCACTTGCCGGAATAATTCGGCTGGCGCTGCTCGGCCATGGCTTGCTGGCGATCGCGCTCCAGCTCTTCCGCGGTGCAAAAGCAGTAATAGGCCTTGCGCTCGCGTATAAGCCGCTCCGCGTACTCGCGGTAAACATCCATTTTGTCCGACTGCCGGTACGGCGGATACGGCCCTCCCACATCAGGCCCCTCGTCCCAGTCCATGCCCAGCCATTTCAGGTCTTCCATAAGCTGGGTTTCATAGCGCGCTTCACTGCGCTCCACGTCAGTATCTTCAATCCGCAGAATAAAGATTCCGCCTCTTTGGCGGGCAAAAAGCCAGTTAAACAGCGCAGTGCGGACGTTGCCAATATGCAGCTGTCCGGTCGGAGAAGGGGCAAATCGTACGCGTACTTGTTGGATTCCAGCCATACCCCTTTGATGGTAACAAAAGACGGTAACAAAATTCGCGCGTCCAGCTACCCTGCTAGCAACACCCGCCGCTCCCTTTTCATCTCAAATTCAGGGGACATCCCCGAGTTTTTAGTCAGGAAGCTCTCAAGCCATGCCCGCAACAGCCATTGGACCGCTCATTCTATTTCTCGCCATTCTTCTCACCGCTGCGCATCTGCTGGGCTACCTGTTTGCCAAGCTGCGGCAGCCGCGCGTGATTGGTGAAATTCTGGCGGGAATTCTGCTTGGTCCGTTCGTGCTGGGTAAGCTGGCTTTTTATAACAATATTCTCCAGGTCAATGATGCCGCCGCGCCCAAAAAAGCCGCGCTTGAACTGCTGTATCAGCTAGGCCTATTGCTGCTGATGTTCCTCTCCGGCGCGGAAACCAAGGCGCTCTTCCAGAAACATGAACGCAAGCAGATTGCCTGGCTGGCCGCAGTAGGCACAGCTCTGCCTTTCTTTATCATGCTGGGCCTTGCGTCGTACATTCCACTGGTCTGGTTCATGGGTGAACGGCAAAATCGCACATCGCTTGTGCTGGTGATGGGCATCGCCGTTGCGGTAACTTCCA
>DASZMF010000308.1:0-2054 GCA_035552035.1 Candidatus Angelobacter sp. | reverse complement strand
CGCCACCAGCGGCACACGCGCCTTGTACTCTCGGAAGCTCTGTCCAAATCGTTTTTCCAACTCCTGCTCTTCAATCCAGATCATCAGCGGGAAAGTAAAGAGCGCGCTGACGGCCAGCAGAATAAAGCTAATCATCAAACCGCTGCCCACGGCCCATCCGGCAAGATTGGCAAGATGCGCCACATAAATTGGGTGCCGCATGCGCGCGTGCAAGCCAGTGGTCACCAATTCCTGCGCATGCTCCCGCGGACGCAGCTCAGCTTCTCCACTTAACTTACGTGCGCCAAAGCCCGAACGGATGCCGGCGTATGTTCTGAAACCATACAAGAAGAGAAGCGCCGCAGGCAGCCACATCCATGGCGACGAATAAATCTGCACAGAGTGCCATGGCCGCGTGGCCCAAGCCAGCGCAAAAATAATTGCTGCCCAGGTCGGCAGCAATATCAGATACGGTGACCGGCGCATGGTGCGCCATGAATCAGCAAATGGGTGAATCGCAAACCAGAAAAGAGGGATGCTGCCGTAGAGCACACTCGCCATCCATGGGATGTGCAGCAGCTTTGCCTCCATGATTGAATTGTAGCAGTCCGCACGCCGCAACACATCACTGATAAAAACAGACGCAGTTAAATTATCACTGGAAAAATTTTATAAGTTATAACGAACTTCCTCCTACTCGTCATCCCGTCACCACATGGCAAGCAATTCTGCGACAGCCCCATTCCTCATGCGCTAAAGAGTTTGGAAGGATGATTGTGCTGGATGATTGTGGTTAAAGGGTGGAGCAGGCATTCATGCCTGCGAAAAAGTTCAAGCAGTTTTTGGCTTTAGCCGCCGAGGTGAAATGAAGCAACCCTGCGCCGCGCTTTCAATGCATGCCACTTCCTTTGATGTTTGACGGTTTGGAAATAGCCAATTAGTTTAAAAAGTTCATCGCTTGGGGCCGTTCTCCGCATCTCTGCGCCTCCGCGGTGAAATCGAACTTATGATCACGAAAAATCAGCCGCGTAAAAAACGTGCCAAGCCGGAGATCCGCTGCGTGATCTTTGACCTGGATGACACGCTCTATGACTGTCTGGGTCAGCGCGTACGCGTAGCGCATAGGCATGCGGCAAAGGCCATGGTGCAAGCCGGACTCAACGCGTCCACGGAGACCGTTTACCGCGTGCGCATGCGGGCTTTCCGCCAGGATCCCATGCTGCGTTATATCGACGGCGAAGTTGCAAGCCACTTCAAAGCAAAAGACCCAGAAGCCCTCAGTTCCGTCGCCCGAGAAGCATATTTCAACTGTCCCGTAGGCAAGCTCACACTCTTTCCCGGGTCGCTCTCGCTCCTGCGCTTTCTAGCGAAGCGCGGCGTAACAAATTTCATCGTTAGCTTTGGCGAGCCAAAAATCCAGCGCGCTAAAGTGAAATCGCTGGGGCTGGACCGCGAACCGTCAGTCGAAAAAATCTACTACGCCGATCGCGGCAACGTACTGACCAAAGAAGCGGCCTTCGCCAAAATCCAGAAAAAGACCAGGTTGAAGTCCAGCCAGATACTGATTGTGGGCGACCGCCCCATGCGCGAGATCCGCGCCGGCAAGGCGCTGGGCATGCATACAGTCCGTTTGCGGCACGGCGAATTTAAGGATCAGCTGCCTTCCGGAGCGGAAGAAGAGCCGGATTACGTGATTGCCAACATAGCCGATGTGAGGAAGTTGCCGTTTGCGTGGGGCTAGGAGCCACAAGAATCGCCACGTCAGCTTTCAAAAACCTCCCAGAAAAAGCGTTGGAATCTTAACCAGAGATTCAGGCGGCGTACGTGAACCACGATTTCTCCTGCCTGAGCGGTTACAGTACGAGACGTTGCATTCTTGCACCACTTAAAATCGGCGTGATCCCCAATAGCACCGTGCTGCAATACCTCGGAAGTCTGAAAGGATTGCTGTCTCGTACAGGAGAAGTCAGCCATTACCCAAAGCTGCGGAGGCACAGGTGCTTGAATGTGAAAGACCACGATTCCGCTTTTCCCAGTTTTCTCGAAGAAGCGTGGAGAGTCATTGTGTATATCAC
>DASZMF010000307.1:0-1764 GCA_035552035.1 Candidatus Angelobacter sp. | reverse complement strand
GCTGAAGCCTTTGCTGTAATCGGTGGCTTTTTTAGCAACCAGGCGTGCCGCCAGCGCGCTGAAAGGAGCCGCTGCCTGCAATTCCTGGAAGGTCCGGCTGTCGCTGATATCGGATCCACCTACGAAGTCAAAGTCCTTATCGTAGCGGAGGCCGAGATTTACGGTCAGGCGCTGGGTCACTTTCCAATCATCCTGGAAATAAAGGCCAAGCTGTTTCGCATCTTTAATGATGAAGGTAGGATCACCCACGGCAATGCTCATGCCGCTTCCGTTGACGTTGCCGCCAACCAGCAGGCCAGGAGTGGCAAAGCCCTGTGGCAGCGTCACAATCTGGCTGGGCAACTGATTGAAGTCCAATTCCAGCGTCGGATTGAATTCAAAGAAGCCGCCCATGAACGGCGTGTAAATGAAGTCAACGCCGGTCTTGAAGGTGTGCTTGCCAATGGTTTTGGAAACGTCGTCCTTAAACTGGTATTTGCGCTGGATCGAATTTTGCGGAACGTTGGTGTTGGTGCCAAACTCGATGCCGGTCGGGAAGGTGAAGAGCGGCGTGCGTCCGGTGCTGTCAATCAGGTTGTTCCAGTACTGGAAACCAAATGTGAACTGGTTGACCGTTGTCGGGGTCAGCTGGGAATTGATGGTCAAGTTCGCAACCTGCAGGTGGTTCTTGGTGAAGTTTCCTTCTGTCAGGTCAAAGAAGCCGTTGCTCTGATCGTTCAGGCTGTTATTGGCCTGAGTGGTAACGGAAAAATAGGCGGAATGCTTATTGTTGAATACGTAGTCTAGTCGTCCATTGATGCGGTTTTCAAAGAACGGTGTGGGGATGGTCGCAGAGGGTTGCGCTCCCAGGTTCGTTACCAGTGACAGCTCTGATAAGGCCGTAGGCGTTTCAGCTAGCGCAGTGTGTTCGCGCTGACGCTCCATGGCGAAGAAGACAAATAACTTGTCTTTCTTAATCGGGCCGCCCACTGAGCCGCCGAACCATTGCCGTGAGTAATCCGGCTTAATGGAGCTGGTGGTGCCATCACCAACAGCCAGTTTTTGATCTGCATTCAAGGCTTGATTGCGGAAAAAACCGAAGGCCGAACCATGAAAATTGTTCGATCCTGATTTGGTGATCACGTTGATCGCCGCGCCTGCTGAGCGGCCGTTCACGGCTGAAAAGCGCTGTGTTGAAATCTGGAATTCCTGTACAGCTTCGGCGGGAAGCTGCATAACCGGGCCGCCTACGGTGTTGTCTTTATTGTCAACGCCGTTTACGGTCACGTTCACGTTACGCCCGCCTTCACCGTTTACTGAAAGAATCGCGTAGCGGTTTTTTGTGGGATCGTAAGAGTCAGCTGCTTTTACGCCGGGAGAAAGATAAGCCAGGTCGGCGATGTCACGGCCGATCAAGGGCAGGTCTGTAATCTGCTCTGGTGTGATGTTGGTGCTTACGTCCATCTTGAGCTGGTCTACCAGTGGGGCAGCTGCCGTTACTTCCACGGTTTCACTGACTCCGCCGGCCTGAAGGGTAAAGTTCTGCGTGGCAGTTCTGCCAACCAGAATCTCCAGGTTTTTGGCTTCCGCAGTGGAGAACCCTTGTGCGGTTGCTTTAATTGAATAGTTTCCAGCGGCCAATCCTTCAAAGCGATATTCGCCGGAGTCATTTGTCTTGGTGGTGCGGCTCGCGCCGGTTTCTAGGCTGGTAATGGTGACTTCTGCTTTATTCCCGATCACGGCTTGTGATTTGTCCGTAATCGTGCCCTGCAAGCTGGCATTCGC
>DASZMF010000306.1:0-3811 GCA_035552035.1 Candidatus Angelobacter sp. | reverse complement strand
TGCCCCGCGACATTCCTTCAATTGAAGGCCGTGGCCCGCCCTAGGATTGCTAGTCAATTTTGACGAGGAACATGCCAAGGGTTTCCATCTTATGGTTGAAGCCATGCTTAGCCAGGCCGATGTCGTCACAGACCGTCTTTGGTAGTTAACTAGCTGCGCGTATATGAAGCACACCGGCTACGCATAATAACGATCCTTATTTTCTCGCGCTCCGTCTCACCGGTTTCCGCTTGCCCGCGCTGCCCGCCCGCGTCTTCTCTTTCATTTGGACATTATGAGCGTTGACGATCGCCGCAATCAATCCGGGAAAACGCTTCTCAATCTCAGCGCAGCGGGAAGTGTTGAGCATCTCCACACCATGCCGTTCACCCCGGATCAAGCCCGCCTCCCGGAGCGCCTTGAAATGCTGCGAGAGAGTGGATTTAGGAATGGCCTTTTCGCTTACCTTCAGGAAGTTTGAGCAGCTTTGCGAGCACTGCGAGCCCACAATATCCGCGTAAATGGCCACGCGCACCGGGTCTGAAAGCGCATGAAGGATGGCTTCCACCGTAACGTCTTCAATCGACGGGTGAAACAGGGGCCGCATGCGGCAATCATAACTCTTTCCCAATCGTTTGTTCAATAGTTCTTATTTTGTGAACTATTGAATCTTTGCTTCCCAGCCCCTCATCTCATGAAGCGGCGCCAATGAAACGGCGGCAACTGAGGCGTAATAAGGATTAAGACCTCGGCATCACACCGCCGTTTAGCCCAGAGATTTTCGCTAAATAGATTTTCAATAAAAACATCTTCCAAAGGAGCAACACATGAGCAAGCTTAAAGGTAAGGTTGCAGTCGCTACGGGCGCATCCAAGGGCATCGGAGCCGCTATCGCCAAGTCACTCGCAGCAGAAGGCGCGTCCGTGGTTGTGAATTACGCATCCAGCAAGGCCGGCGCGGACAAAGTTGTTGCCGAAATCACCGCCGCTGGTGGTAAAGCTGTTGCCGCGGGTGGTGACGTTTCCAAAGCCGCGGAAGCCCAGGGCATTATCGCCGCAGCCATCAAAAACTACGGCCGGCTCGATATTCTGGTCAACAATTCCGGCATCTATGAATTTGCGCCTCTTGAAGCCATCACTGAAGATTCGTTCCATAAGATGTTCAACGTCAACGTGCTCGGCGCTCTGCTCACCACGCAGGCAGCCGCCAAACATCTGGGCGAAGGCGCAAGCATTATCAATATTGGCTCCGGCGTCAGCCGTTTAACGCCGGCAAACAGCGCGGTTTACACTGGCACCAAAGGCGCATTGGACGCCATTACCGGCGTGCTGGCCCGCGAACTCGGCCCAAAGAAAATTCGCGTCAACACCATCAATCCTGGAATGGTTGAGACAGAAGGCGCCATCAGCGGCGGCATGATCGGCTCTGAATTTGAAAAAACGCTCATCGCGCAAGCGCCTCTCGGACGTACCGGCAAAGTCGGCGACATAGCATCCATCGCGGTCTTCCTGGCCTCCGACGATTCTGGCTGGCTTACTGGCGAACAGTTGCTCGCTACCGGCGGCATCCGCTAATTTACATTTACGAAAATAAGCACCCCACTCACCAGTAGATTTGCTGCAAGTGAGTGGGTTTTTCATTACCGTTGAATGATCGATGAAGATTGCTCCGAGGCCATCTTCCTACCGCTGATAAATCTCCGCAAACAATTTCAATCGACGCTGATCTGCTTCGTGGAGCGCGTTATCACTAAGCCGCCATGTCCAGTTCCCTCCGAGAGTTCCGGGAGTATTCATGCGTGCTTCGCTGCCTAAGCCCAGAACATCCTGCATGGGAAAAAGAACAGTGTCAGCAACCGACTTCATGACTTCGCGGATAAAAATCCAATTTACTTCGCGGTCAAGTTGCTCTGCCGTAACGCTGAGATAATTCTGCGCGTCAGCATATTCTTTCTTCACGTCAGCCTGCGAGCGCGTGCTCTGGGCCACGCCGGAGCGCCACCAGCCAAACATGGTGTCATTGTCATGCCCGCCGGTGTAAGCCACAAGCTGTCGCTCATAATTATGCGGGCGGAAAGTGGGTGCTTGCGGATCAGTACTGAAAGCAAATTGCAGAATCGCCATGCCCGGATAACCAAACTTCTCCCGGATCGCTTCCACCTCCGGCGTGATAACACCCAAATTCTCAGCGACAATCGGCAGCTGCCCCAGAGCATCGGTTAGCACCTGAAACAGTTCAGCGCCCGGCCCTTTCACCCACTTGCCGTTTTCGGCCGTAGGATCGCCCGCGGGAATTTCCCAATATGCTTCAAAGCCGCGGAAATGATCGAGCCGTACCATGTCAAACATCTTGAGCGAGGCCCGCACGCGCTCAATCCACCAGTTGTACCCTGTGGCTTTCATCGCGTCCCAGCGATAAATCGGGTTTCCCCATAGCTGCCCCGTAGCGCTGAAGTAGTCCGGCGGAACGCCTGAAACCTTGAGTGGATTTCCTTTTTCATCCAGCCAGAACATTTCCGGATTCGCCCAGACATCGGCGCTGTCATGCGCCGCATAAATGGGAATGTCTCCCATAATTCTGATTCCGCGCCGCGCGCAATCCTCGCGGATCGCATTCCATTGCTGAAAAAACTTGAACTGCCAGAACTTATAAGCAGCAATTTCAGAAGAGAGTTTTTCTCGCCACTGGACCATCGCCGCTGGTTGCCGTGCGGCCAGGGCTGGTTCCCATGAAGTCCAGACTCTTCCCTGGTGTGCGTCTTTGCCGGCCATGAAAAGAGCACAATCGTCCAGCCATGCGTGATTCTTCTCGGCAAAACTTTCGAATTCTTTTTTCTGCTCGGCAGTTGCGGAAGCAAAGAATTTAGACGCCGCCCGTATCAGCCGCTCAAACTTCCACGGAATCACCAGGCTGAAATCTACCCGGCCTTCAGGAAAATTCGGTGTCGATTGCAATGATTGCTGATCGAGCCAACCCTCAGCGGCCAATGTTTCCAGACTGATCAGCAAAGGATTTCCCGCAAAGGCGGAAAGAGACTGATACGGCGAATCGCCATAGCCAGTAGGATTCAGCGGCAGCACCTGCCATATCTTGATGCCGGCTTCATGCAGATACGCAGCAAAGCGCAGAGCCTGCGGCCCCAGATCACCGATGCCATGTGCCCCCGGCAATGACGTGGGATGCAGCAGCACTCCTGCTGATCGGGGAAATATCATTGCAGTTGTTCCAGAATGCCGTGCAGCGGAATGCGGACCCAGTCCGGACGGTGCTCCAACTCATATTCCACTTCGATCAATCCTTTTTCCAGCGTGTAAGCATCCAGCAGCGCTTTGACTTCTGCCTGTGTCTTTGGCAAACAGCCGGCCGCTCCCGCGGTGTCAAAATAGCCGCGCAGAAATAGCCCACCCACCCACTGATACCATGCTTTGGCCCAGCGCTCCAACCGCCAGTCAGCGTCCTGTGTGGTCACGATGCCCGGCACATGATTGAAAAGAACTGCGTGCGACACATAATGCAGCGAGCGGACCATGCAGGCAACATCCTTTATTGGCGACCGTTTGATGCGCCGCTCGCTCATGGGCCGCGTGTAGTCCCCGTCAAAATTCGTGATGATGAAATCACTTCCCGTATAAAGCACATTGCCCAGATGGTAATCTCCGTGGTGGCGGGTGCGCATGCCGGAAATGCGCGTGTCGCGTAAAGAAATAAAACGTTCCTGCAGCGTACCCTGTTTTTCAAGCACGCGTTGCGCTTCATCCTGCGCCGCGCCAGACAGCAAATGTACATGCTGGCGAAGCGTTTCCAGTGATTTGGTCATCTGCGCCAGCAGTCC
>DASZMF010000305.1:0-7262 GCA_035552035.1 Candidatus Angelobacter sp. | reverse complement strand
AATCTTGCTCTAATCAATTGCTAATAGTTGATTAGGTAATCTTCATCAGGCCAATATCGTGATTGATAGGTTCTGCCAAGACAGAATCGCCTTCCACGGTACTTCCGGGCTTCTCTCCGCAAAGCGTGCCTTCACGCGGAGATGCAGTTGCTTTGTCTCGAAACTGAAGTCTTTGTAACAAATTTAAGGAGCGCAGCTATGAGTAATAGAGAAGAAGGTTTTTTCTTAACAGAAAATTCCTCGAAGGCACGTATTAAAGACGCCGAAAACGCGCGGAAAAACCGGATGGAGATCATCAAAGCACACTCCCAAGGTCAAGTTTCCCGTCGTGATTTGGTTAAATGGGGCTTGATTACGAGCGGTGGCCTGCTGGCCCCGATCCACGGCCTGAACCCGTTTGTGGGCACAGCCAGCGCAAACAGCGGTAGTGGTGTTAACAGCGGTGGCGGTATACCCACTGGTGCACCTTCCAGCAACCTGTTTGGCGTTCAGGATTTCTCCACACCGATGCCACGTTTCGACGTAGCAAGACGGATTGAAAATCCACTGACTGGCGGTTTGACTCCAACCCCGCAGGCACAGTCCAACCAGACGCAGCAAGCTGTTGATCCAGCTTTGGGCGGCGGATTTGGTCCTATCGAAGGCCGTCCACCGGGACCAATCTGGGCCCACCAGCGTTTCAGTGAGTTCCTGCCTAAGGTAGGTTATGAGACCTCCCAGGCGCAGGCCCAGAACAATGTTGGGTTCGCAGCTGGTGGTTACAATCCACAGGTTGCTTCGGACTTCAACTCCGGCATCGATGCAAACGCGCCGCTTCCTCTGAAATTCCATCCTGGTCTGCCCACGCAGGATCCGAACTCAGTCTGGACTTTCAACGGAACGATTCCACCATACCTGGTACAGGGTCGTTACGGAGAGCCAATCCTTCTTCGCCATCACAACAAATTGCCCGTTGACGTTACGCAGAACAACGGCTTCGGACGCAACACCATTTCAACTCACGAGCACAACGGCCACCACGGCGCAGAAAACGACGGTTTCACCGGCGCTTTCTTCTTCCCGAACCAGTTCTATGATTATCACTGGCCAATCGTGCTTGCTGGTCACTTCAGCGTGAATACTGATGCTACCGATCCTCGCGCAGGCAGCCCGGACGGCAGCGGCGGTATCAACAAAGTACCAGGCGACTGGCATGAAACCATGTCAACTCACTGGTTCCACGATCACATGTTCACCTTTACTTCACAGAACGTGTACAAGGGCAACGCTGCCATGTTCAACATTTACAGCGCGCTCGATCGTGGCAATGAATCAATCAATGATGGCGTGAACCTGCGCCTGCCTTCAGGCTCCTTGAAAGACTATGGAAACCTGGAATATGACATCAACATTATGTTGAATGAGAAGGCCTGGGACGCAGATGGCCAACTCTACATGGACATCTTCCAGTTTGACGGCTTCCTGGGTGACAGGATTTGCTGCAACCTGACCTATCGTCCGTTCTTCAATGTGGAGCGTCGTAAGTATCGCTTCCGCATCCTGAACGCCAGCGTTTCACGTTTCTTCAAGTATGGGCTGTCTGACGGATCGCCGATTATTCAGATCGCGAACGACGGTAACCTGCTGCCCCACCCCGTGGTGCAGACCGTTTCTGACGAACAGGGTATCGCCGAGCGTTATGACTGGGTCATCGATTTCTCACGTTACAACGTGGGCGACAAAGTCTGGATGGTGAACGTTGCCGAGCACTCTGACGGCAAAAAGCCAACCCGCGACTTGACCGTGTCAGATGCAGTAGCAGGCAAATCCAATGATCCTTGCGTCGGCAAGTTCCTGGAATTCCGCATTTTCCGCAACCCGGCAACTCCTGATCTGAGCCAGGTTCCGGCAACGATGATTCCGAACCCTGACCTGTCCAACATTCCAGTGGCTCGTGAGCGTACGTTCGAATTCGGCTCTGGCGCTTCACAGCCATTGTCCGCATCCGATCCCGCCGCGTACACCACTGGTGCCGGCGGACAGACTGGTCCTTGGGGCGTTAGAACAGATGGTGGCAAGACCCTGAATGCCAGCTTTGGCCGGATCTCCGCGGCGCCGAAATTCGGTACCCGTGAAACCTGGACACTGAAAAACGCTGGCGGTGGATGGGATCACCCGATCCACATTCACTTTGAAGAAGGCCAGGTTCTGGCCCGCAACGGCAGCTTGTCCAACGTGCCGGCGTGGGAACTGGGCCGCAAGGACGTGTATCGTTTGCGTCCGGGTGGAAGCATCACCATCACGATGCAGTTCCGTGATTGGGGCGGGATGTTCATGGAGCACTGCCACAATACCGTACACGAAGACAACGCCATGCTCGTACGTTGGGAAATCAACGGCGGAGGAACTCCGTTCCTTGCTCAGCTGCCAACTCCTATCGCTACCGCGCAGGGTGTTACCTTCAATGCACCGGATGACATCGCTCCCACCGCGTTCTAATTGGGTTGGAGTAATAACTAACCAGGCTGGCGGCCCGCACCGCAAAGTGCGGGCCGCCTGCCCTAATTGAATCGGAACGAAATATGGCCTGGGGCAGTAAGGGAGTCATAATCATGCGACGGAAGTTGGCTGGTTTTGCGGCAAGCATCTTTATTTTAGTAACGGCATTTTTCTTTATTTCAACCACGGCAACGCCGGTGGCGGCGAGCTCCCGCTGGGGAGCAAATTATTTTCCGAACGTCGTCCTGACTACGCAGGACGGCAAAAAAGTCCATTTTTACGATGATATGATCAAGGGCAAGATCGTGGTCATCGATCTTATCTATACGCACTGCGTGAATGCATGCCCACTGGAAACGGCCCGTCTGGTCCAGGTGCAGAAAATGCTTGGCGACCGCGTGGGCAAAGATATTTTCTTTTATTCCATCAGCATTGATCCAGAGAACGATACGCCCAAAGTACTTAGGGAATATGCCCAGAAATTTCACGTCGGACCTGGATGGACATTCCTGACCGGCAAAAAAGAAGACATTGAACTTGTTGGCAGGAAACTCGGCTTATACCAGGATCCTGACCCGAACGATCCTGACGGCCATGCTCCAACGGTTTTGATCGGCGATGAGCCCAACGGACAGTGGATCAACAACTCGGCTACTGACAATCCGCGCTTCATCACCAACATGATTGAAGGCTGGCTTGATAATTGGAAGCACGTGCAAAGCGCAAAACTCGCGAGAGGCGAGTCAGCCATCGTCAACTATGAATCGGCGCCCCATATCGATCTCAGCAACCGTGGCCGTTATATTTTTGGCAGCCAATGCGCGGCCTGCCACACCGTTGGGCACGGAGACAAGATCGGTCCGGACCTGTTTGGTGTAGCCAGTGTGCGTGAAACTGAATGGCTTCGCCGCTTCATTTCGGAATCGGACAAAGTCATAGCGGAAAAAGATCCCATCGCCGTGGCCCTGTACAAAAAATACAACCAGGTCAACATGCCCAACACGCGGTTGACCCCAGAGGACGTGAACGAACTGGTTAAGTTCCTTCAGAGCCAGGTTCCCGCGCCTCCGGCAAAAGAAACAACAGACCCCGCTAAAACTTCTGCGGTAAGAAGTGAATCAGCGGTTCAGCCCGCGCAGCAGCAGCAGTAAACAAAGATGGAAATCTCCAGCGCCGGAGAGTTTCTCTGGCGTTAGAGACAGGTATTGAGTTGGCTGCGCTCGGCTGATTTTAAGGGCGAGGGTAGAAGCACTGTCCCTCCCCCAATCGAGCGTATGATGCAGGCAGGCTACAAGCTGCCTGCATTGCGCTTTTAGGGCCTGATACGTGGTTTTTTTGCCGGCTGCGGCTGCAACGCGCTTCTGATGGCCAGCAGCTCCGTTAAAACGGCTTCCAGGCTGCTTAACGGCAGCGCATTAGCACCATCGGACTTCGCTTCCGCGGGATTGTCATGCACTTCCATAAAAACCCCATCCACGCCGGCCGCCACAGCCGCGCGCGAAAGCAGCGGAATAAACTCTGGCTGGCCTCCAGAAACAGCTTTCCCGCCCGCTCCTGACGAAGGCAGTTGCACGGAGTGCGTAGCATCAAACACCACCGGCGCGAATTGCCGCATGATAGCCAGCGACCGCATGTCCACCACCAGATTGTTGTAGCCAAAAGAGCTGCCGCGCTCGGTGAGAAAAATGTTGTCGTTGCCGGATTCGCGGACCTTCTGCACCGCATGCTTCATGTCCCAGGGGGAGACAAACTGGCCTTTTTTTATGTTGATGCACTTGGCATGTTTCGCCGCAGCCACCAGCAGGTCCGTCTGGCGGCACAGAAACGCCGGGATCTGGACAATATCCACCGCATCGGCCACGGCGGGAACGTCTTTGGCTTCATGCACGTCAGTCAACACGGGTAAGCCGGTCTCTTTTTTTATCTTTTCCAGGATACGCAGGCCCTCATGCAGGCCCGGACCGCGAAAGCTCTGCAGTGACGTGCGATTTGCCTTGTCATATGACGCTTTAAAAACGTATGGCACGTTCAGCTTGCGCGCTACCGCGCTGATGGCTTCAGCCATCTTCAGCGCGTGCGCTTCGCTTTCAATCACGCAAGGGCCGGCGATAAGAAAAAGATTGTGGCCAATATTCAGGCCATTGAGCGTAAGTGTGGTTTGAGCTGGCATCATCAAAAAGCTTACATGATTTTCCGCAGCACAGCATCCGCCAGGATATCCCGTCACATTGATTTGTCCCACCGACTTAGAAAAACTGCAAGTCGTCTCCATAGGCGTTATTGAACTCGATTATTGTAGAGGTGCTGGCTCAGCGCACGCGAAACAGCATGACGACATTACCCTGATCATCGCGCGTGGCGCGGAAAGCTGATGCCATGCTGCCGTGAAGATGAGGCCACAGTGCCAATTCGAAAAAATCAGTAAATAGTCGGCAACATTTCTGTGAGGTAGAGTTTCGATATGGCCTTTACGGTTGTCTTCATGGTTCTCTTCATTCTTGTCACCATGGGGGTTCCGCTAAGTGCCTTCATCGGGTTGGTACTCTTTGTTTTTCCACGATGGCGGCCTCTTTCCCTATACGCCTTCGCGGTATATCCGTCGGCCTATTTTGTGGGACTTTTGTGTTTTTCTTTAACTGGGATGGCTGGCCACATTCTTGCGAATCATGGTAATAAACCAGCTTCGTTTTTTGGCGTAGCGGTCTACGTCGTATTCGGGATGCTCGCATGGGTAGCCGGCGGCCTTGGAGCAATAGCCGGAGCATTCATCGGCGTTGTTATTGCTAGTCGCTTATGGTGGCGCGTTTATGCCAGTTCAGATGAGCGAACTCGTTTGCCGGATCCGCATGGCTGGCTGAGCTTGCGCCTCATTTTCCAAAGCATGACATCGATTATTCGTAAAAAATAAATCGAACAGCTATCTCCGCACAATCCGTTCCGGCCTCAAAAACATTTCCATATCTTCACTGGTTTTATTGTCATGCCGCCTGGTTCTATTCTCATGTGCGGCTTTCACAAAACTGCTGAACAAAGGATGCGGCTCCAGCGGCTTCGACTTGAATTCCGGATGAAACTGGCAGCCAACGAAATATGGATGATCGGGAATCTCCACAATCTCCACGTACGTTCCGTCAGGCGTGGCGCCCGTGATGCGCAGTCCGCCGCCGGTTAATACGGCTTCGTATTCGCGGTTAAATTCATACCGGTGCCTGTGCCGCTCGCTGATCTCAGTTGCGCCATAAGCTTTCGCGGCCTGGCTGTCGTGCTCCAGTTTGCAGGTCCATGCGCCCAGCCGCATGGTGCCGCCCAGTTCGTCAATGCCCGTGAGCTCGCGCAGCTTGTAAATAATCCGGTGTGGCGTAGCCTGGTCAAATTCGCTGGAATTTGCCTCGTCCAGCCCGCAGACGTTGCGCGCAAATTCTATGCATGCCGTCTGCATACCCAGGCAGATACCAAAATAGGGAACCTTCTTTTCCCGCGCATAGCGGATTCCGTTGAGCATGCCTTCAATGCCGCGCTTGCCAAAGCCGCCTGGCACCAGGATTCCGTCAAAGCCCTCAAGCTGCGTTTCGTAGTCGCGATTGCCGTCTTTGCTCTCCAGCCCTTCAGCTTCCACCCAGGTCAGATTCAGCTTCAGGTTGTGCGCGACGGCGCCGTGGACCAGCGCCTCTTTCAGCGATTTGTACGAGTCTTCATACTCCACATATTTGCCCACAATGCCGATATGAACTTCGTCTTTCGGGTTATAGACGCGGTGCATCAGCTCTTCCCAGCGCGCCAGATCTGGCTCTTTCGAGTTAATGCGCAGATAACGGAGCACCAGCGTGTCCACGCCTTCACGCGCAAACACCAGAGGCACTTCGTAGATTGACGCAACGTCTTTCGCCGTGATCACGGCCTCATCTTCCACGTTGCAGAAGAGCGCGATCTTCGACTTAAGCTCCTTGGAAAGAAAACGGTCGGTTCGGCAAAGTAGGATGTCCGGCTGGATTCCAATGCTCAAAAGCTCTTTTACTGAGTGCTGTGTGGGCTTGGTTTTCAGTTCGCCGGCTGCGCCGATCCATGGCACCAGCGTTACGTGAATAAAAATTGTGTTGTCGCGTCCCAACTCCTGGCGCATCTGTCGGATGGCTTCCAGAAAAGGCAGCGACTCAATGTCACCAACGGTGCCGCCAATCTCCACCAGCGCCACGTCCACGTCCTGCGCCACTTTCTTCATCGCGGCTTTGATTTCATTCGTGACGTGCGGAATCACCTGCACCGTCTTGCCCAGATAGTCGCCGCGTCGTTCTTTCGTAATGATCTGCTCGTAAATGCGGCCGGTGGTCCAGTTGTTGTCGCGCAGCAGCTTGGCGTGCGTAAAGCGTTCGTAGTGGCCCAGGTCAAGGTCGGTTTCAGCGCCGTCGTCGGTCACAAAAACCTCGCCATGCTGAAACGGTGACATGGTGCCGGGATCGACATTGAGGTAAGGATCAAACTTCATCAGGTTGACCTTGAGCCCGCGGCTCTCCAGCAGGCAGCCAATTGAGGCCGCCGCCAGTCCCTTGCCCAGTGAAGACACAACACCGCCGGTTACGAAAACGTATTTCGCTGCCATGAGCTCCTCGCAGATATGGATAACTTAGGTTTTTGTGGGATCTTTCGGGTGATTTTTGAGGGTTCTAATCCTCGGCTCAGAAGTGGCTTTTGCCAATGGCCGTGGAACCAGTTGGGGTGCACGATCAATTATACAAAAAGGCTCTGTGGAAAGCTCGGCAGAAATTCAACAAACGGCAATATTGCAT
>DASZMF010000304.1:0-3992 GCA_035552035.1 Candidatus Angelobacter sp. | reverse complement strand
GAGAATTTCAACGAAGATATTGGCTAAATTGGCTTAGACTATGTAACGCGCGGCGAGAGCAGACACTCCCGCCGCTCTTTTTTACTTAGAATTTACAGAATTTCCGCGTAGAAACCTTATTCCTCGGTGGTTTGATCCAGTTGTGGAGCGCTCATGTTTACAGCACTATACGCTTCTTTCCAGTGACCTTAATCCTAACGTTACTGAGGTTCCACTACTCTGGATAAACCACTCAAACTGGGGGTAAAATTCCCCTACCGCTTCTCTCATCATCATTTATTTATGCGGAGAAGTTTTTTTGACTACGAAGGGATTTGGCGTTTATGTCAAGATTTTTTGGAGTTCTTCTGGGCTGTGCGATGTTGACGGCGGCAGTTGGCTGTGGCGGCGGTTCTTCTGCGGCGCCTACTCCGACCCCTGTATTATCGACTGGTACGCCAACCGTGAGCGCAACATCCACCACCGTGCCGCTGGGCGCGGTGCAGATATTTACGGCGAACAATTTCTCCGCGGCTGTTACCTGGAGCGTGAATCCGGCGATCGGATCGATTGATGCCAATGGTCACTATACTGCTCCGCCAACTTTTCCCACGCCGAACAGCGTTGTCATCACCGCGACCTCCGGTGCGCAGACGGCCGCCGTTACAGCCACCATCGTTTTTCCCAATGACAACGGCACTTCGCAATCCATTCCCGTCAAACTGGGAACTTCCGGCGGCAACGTGCTGGATGTAAGTCCGCCAGGTACCCCCGCCGCTAATGGTGTTTGCTGCATTGGTACCATGGGCAGTCTTTGGACGCGCGCTGATCTGGCCCAGCCTGTAATCCTGAGCAACAATCACGTGCTGGCACGTTCAAGCCTGGGTGTTGCGGGAGAGTCCATCACGCAGCCTGGCCCCAGTGCCTGCTTTGGTGGTTCATCAAAGCCAATCGCGACTCTCACTCAGCAAGCTGCTCTTGCGCCTGCCGGTACCGCGCAGGGTCGCACTGGTGCCTCGCCTAGCAATACTGATTCCGCAATTGCCCAGATTGTGCCAGGCACCGTTGATCTACAGGGAAGAATTCTTGATCTTGGCGGCGCCGGCGCCAGCAGCATTGCAGCGGCTGCTCCGTCAAACGGGACCATTATTCCAGCAACCATAGGAACGGCAGTTGCCAAAAGTGGGCGCACCACTGGTCTGACTTGCTCTACCGTGGAGTCAATCAACATGACGATTCCCATTGCCTATCCCACGATATGCACCAACGACCCCAACGCACCAATTGCTTTCACTGCTACTTACACAAATCAAGTCATGATTAACGGCGGCACATTCAGCGGACCCGGCGATTCTGGCTCACTGGTTGTCAGGCAACTCGATGCGCGTCCGGTGGCGTTGCTTTACGGCGGGAGCCAAGGGGCGGGGGGAGACACCGTGGCAAATCCAATTCAGGATGTCATCGCAGCCCTTTCTCCTTCAGTTCCCAATACTCTGACGCTTGTTGGAGGTGGTGATCATCCAGTGGGTTGTTCACCAGAAGCCAGCGTCAACTCAACCACCGTGGGTGCTGCTGCGGACACCGCGTCGCTTTCCGCAACCGAACGTCAGCGCGTTACATCTGTACAACAGCTCCATAGCCGCACGCTGATGCAGGATTCCGCCGTTACCTCCGTGACCGTAGGTGGCAGCGCGGATAGCCGCGGCGAAGGTGCTTTGATCATTCATCTCTCGCAGTTCTCCAGTACGCCCATTCCTGCGGTGATTGATGGAGTGCGTACCCGCGTTATTTATGACGGTGCGCAGCCTTCCATCGGCCAGGCACAGATTGATCATGCGACCGCGGCAAAAGAAGCCCATGTGGATGAATACATCGGCCAGCCTGGAATTCAGGCGGTGGGTGTTGCGGTCAGTGGCGACAATCCTGGCGAGACGGCAATTTCCATCTATGTAATTCAAGGAGTCAGCCACCAGGTAATTCCGCCGGTGATTGACGGCGTCCGCACAAAGATATTTGAAGGGCAGCAGATCAGACCGTATTAAGTTCAAGAGAATTTATTCAATAGGGGCCCCGGCGGAAGCTGGGGCTTTTTCTTTCTAGCCAATGCCCAACTCACGCGCAGCCATGCGCGCGATGTCCGGCATCTGGGCCACCGCAGCAATCTTGATGTCATGCCGCGTAAGCGTTTCCCGCGCGTATTGAATCGCTTCGTCATCTTCAGCCAGGCCATCTTCCACCACGGCCGTTAGCAGCGTCTGCTTGCTCTGGGCCATGCGGATTCCCTCGGCGATCTGCGGAAAACTGAAAGCCAGGACCTTCGCGGCATTCACGTCAGTCGCCAGTGATACTGCATGAAAAAGTTTTACTGTGCCGTTCGGAGTGTACCCGCAATCAATCTTCAGCGGATCGCCTTTGCGCGTATATTGCGAAGCGGGAATTTCCTTGCGCAGCAACGGCCACACGCCAACCGCCTCAAACTCTGAACGCATGCGCTGGAAGATTGCCTGCCGTGTGCTTTGTGTGCGGCTCTGCCTGCGACTCGGACGTTCCAGATAAAGTCGCGCCAGTTCGTCAGCTTCTGCCATTGGCGATTCCGCAAGACAAGCCTGGAACTCCGATGTTTGCAGCGCGTTGGAAAATGAATCCTGTATGCGGCGGAGAATAAAGTCGTGGTCGCCGTTCATCTCGCGCAGTTTTTCCCGCAGATCGCCCTCCATTGCCTGCAGCACGTCCAAGTCAGCTTCAGGATCAAGGCAGCGCACGCGCGACCAGTCTTGGGTAAAGCGCACCTGCGCACCGCCCGCAGGCGGCAGCAGCACCAGGCCGATATTGATGAACTCATTTTTGACCGCGTCCGGCGCATAGCGGAGAACAAAGAACCGGCACTGCTGTTTGTCCACCACTATTGCACCACCGATTTCTTTGCGGAAACTTTTTCCGTTGCGTCCGCGCTCCACGCAGGGAAAGGCTGGCGCGTGGAATTACGAAACGCCGTAATCAGCTCCCGCACTTTGCTTCTACGCTCCACCATAGTCTCCGCAAGTTTTTCCAGCTCGCTCCAGTCATTGCCTGTCCATACGGGCGGCACGGCTCCAGCGATTTCATGGATCACGGCAGGGGCAAGATTCTCCACGCGCGTCAGCCACGGCTCGAACGATTCCCATCCGCACACCTGCTGATACACCAGATTACGCGCATAAACGCCGCGCAGCGCGGAGTCAGGAAAATTCCATTCGCCCGCATTGAAACAATAACCTTGGTCGATGAATGTTGCCGTGTATTTCCGCTCTTGCGGCTTTTTCCAGAACACAGCTTGCCGACCGTTAGCGTTGCCCAGCCATTTATCCACCACCAGCATCCCCGCGAATGCCGCAAGGTTGCGAACTTTCGGCAGCATGCTCTCCGGCAGGTAATCAAAGACCTGGCCCTCAGCGGGATCGCATACAAAGCGCGCGCCAAATTGCAGACCGGGCTTGCAGCGCGAAGAAAGGCCCGCCACATCCATTTGCAGCTCCGGAGTATTTTGTATCAGCCATTCTCTGACTGTGATGATTTCAGTCACCGGAACCGGCAGTCCCACGGCTTCCGCCAGACGCGTGGCTATCAACTCATTCGCAAGCACGCGCAGGTGCTGTGGGTTGTTCTGGAATTTCACTACATAGAAATGGCCATCATCGGCGCGCATGAAATGTGATTGCGCTCCGCCGCGCATGCGCCGGATATGCTGGACGGCCTCAACTGGCATAGGTGAAAGATTGTAGCAATTATCGCGTGACGCGAATGCGCTACTTCAGCTTTGGATTGCTATTTGCGGCTTCATAGACCTTCATGAATTTTTCCACGCTCTCCACGTAGCATTCGGCCCAGTCCACCACGTAGCGCCGTTCCAGAATGGTGTCTTTGGCTTTGGCGAGCGGCCAGCCCAGCACCCGCAACAGGGCCAGGGTCATCATGGGTGCGCGATGCACACCTGCGGCACAGTGGATAAAAACCTTGTTGTCCGGATCTTCTTC
>DASZMF010000303.1:0-2983 GCA_035552035.1 Candidatus Angelobacter sp. | reverse complement strand
GCGGCAACGTGGGGTGGCCTGGGGCAATTTCTCCTGGCGGGACTCGCTCTGGTTCTGGGACTAAACAATTATTTCTTCACACGCTTACATGCGTTGGCGCCACATTCTGACGGAGTGAATTCAACCGGGGAAGCCCTTATCGTCTGGATGGTTACCTTTGAGTATCTCCTGCACCCTCTCTCCTTGTTCCTGATTTATCTGGCGCTGGAAGGCTCGATCCGTTTCGTGGGGGGACTTATTGCGGGCGAAGTCGTTCCCAGCCTGGCGGTATCTTGTTACTTCAAGATATCCGACTCGCTCGCCGGATCGCGTGTCCGCCGACAATCCTCCCCTACCGTGCTCGATGTCATTGAATATTTGCCAGGAGATCGCGTCCAAATCTCATCGGCTAAAGAAAAGACCGACTGGAATACCAGCCTTACCATTGGAATAAGCGGTGAATGGTTTGAAGTGGAGCGAAAAGAGGTAAATAAACCGCCCCATCCGTTCATCTATATTTTGCGCCGGGCGCCACTTGGAAAAATTCTGCGCCGCTACGAGGAATTCGATCTCGCATCCGCTTTGGAGAAAAGTGCCGTATAGAGCCCCGCCAATAAAATATCTTCAGCCTTGAAAATCAGCTCTGGATTTTTGTCGATTACCGTTTACAATCCAAAATTAGAATTTCTCAACTATGGCGACATCAATTGCTCCGATCGTTCCGGTAGACCCGCCGGTCATCAAAGCCGCCGGTGGTATTCTGCAGCGCAGTACTCCTCGTGGCGATGAAGTGATGGTGGTTTACCGCAAACGCCATCAGGATTGGACCCTCCCCCGCGGCAAAGTTAAGGATGGCGAGTCTTTCCAGGAAGCGGCCATGCGCGAAGTCCAGGAAGAAACTGGCTGCTCCTGCCGAATTGGGAATTACCTGGGCACCATCAGCTATTCAGATGATGGCGTGCCCAAGGTCGTGCTTTTCTGGAAAATGTCTCTGGTTGAAGAAAAAGGCGCCAAAGACAATGAAGACATTGGCGAAGCGTTGTGGCTGCTGGTTCCCGCCGCCATTGACCGACTCACCCATGCGCAGGAAAAGGCTTTGCTCTCTCGCGTAGGCAGCTTGCCCAAGCAGGCGCAACCTCAGCCTGAGCCCATCGCGCCAATTGAGAGCCAGCCGCCAGCACTGGTACCGCGAAGCGGCAAGAATTCTTCAGTAGAAGATAACCGTGCCTACTCGCGCCTGCTGCGCGAATGCGAGGCATTCCGCGTTGAATTGAGTTTTCTTGAGCGCCGCAATGCTCGCGGTGAAAACTTCTGGGCAGCTGCGGCCAATGAACAATTGAACAACGTACAACGCTGCCTGGCGAGTAATGACATAGAAGGCGGTTGGTTCTGCCTCCATGCCGCGCAACGCTATGCCGTCTTTGGCATGAATGCCACCGAACTGGCCAATCGAGCACAGGTTCTCCGCGAAGAAGCGCTGAAAATCACCTCATGGCGGGCTGAGGCTATTGAGAACCTGCTCACCATTGGCAATGATACTCTTACCGCCGAGCGCGTGGCTGACGCCATGGCCCTGCGTAATGAAGACTCAACCAATCAGTATTACAAGACCCGGCTGACCGGGGATCAACTTCGCGTTTTGCTCATTATCTGTGGACTTGCCGCGGTAGGGCTCTCGCCATTTTTGTTTCTCTCTGGCCGTATTCCAATGGTCGCTGCCGTCTTGTTCTTCGGTCTTCTCGGCTCGGCCTTTTGTTCCGCGCAGTCTCTGATTCTTGGTCGAGTGGAATCCAGAATCTCTAACCTCTTCATCACGCTAACGCCTGTACTCTTCGGCGCCATTGCCGGTCTGGCTGGATACGCCATTTACGAATATATGTCTGTCCTGACTTTTCATACCGGCGAACGCCATACCAGTGCTGTGCTGGGACTGGCCTTCTTATTTGGATGTCTCGGACAGCGTTTGCTCGCGCGGATTGCCAGCGGGCGCAAGAGAAAGAAAGTTCGCGCATAGCGGCCGTTCGACCGAAATCTATTAACACTCGAAATTAGTTCAGCGACAACGTACTATTGTTTCGTTCGGCTCACTTCATATCGGAATCAGCTAATTGAACTCATCCGCTCCGCATTCCGGCGAAGCCTCTCAGCCACTGGCCCGTCGGCTCGGGCTTTTTGATACCACCATGCTGGTCATGGGAGGCATTGTTGGTGCGGGCATCTTTATTAACCCATACGTTGTGGCGCAGCGTGTGCACACTCCTGCTCTTGTGCTGGGCGCATGGCTAACCGGCGGCTTGCTTGCGCTTGCCGCAGCCTTCATCTGGGCGGAGCTTGCTGATCGTATGCCGCAAGTGGGTGGGCAATATGCTTATCTGCGTGAAGCCTATCATCCGCTGGTCGCATTTCTTTATGGGTGGGTGCTGTTGCTGGTTATTCAGACCGGTGGCATGGCTGCCGTCACCGTAACGTTTGCGCGCTACTTTCTTGAACTTACTGGCTGGCACGCAGCTGAATGGCAGATCGCCGTGGTTACCCTGCTCATTCTCACCATTGTGAATTGCCTGGGCGTTCGCGCCGGAGGCACTCTACAAAGCGTGCTGATGGCAACCAAAATCCTGGCCATCGCGCTGCTGATTGGCGCGGGTGCGTTTCTTATTCGCGGACACATTCCCTGGCATCCTCTGCTCGACCAAAAAGTCTCGCCGTCATTTTTTTCCTCGTTCGGTGCAGCTATGATCCCTGTGGTCTTTGCATATGGTGGATGGCAGACTGCCAGCTTTGTTTCCGGCGAGATGAAAAATCCACGGCGTGATCTGCCTCGCGCATTGGTTCTTGGCGTTATAGGTGTTGCGTTGCTTTATACGCTGGTGAATTTTGTGTATGTCCGAGCTTTGGGGGTTGCTACTCTGGCGGAAACTCACGCCCCTGCTTCTGCGGTAATGCGTATGGCTCTGGGTTCAAAAGGCGCAACCATGATTGCGTTGGGTATCGCCGTTTCAACCCT
>DASZMF010000302.1:0-1598 GCA_035552035.1 Candidatus Angelobacter sp. | reverse complement strand
CCAGCAGCGCTTTCACCGTGATCATGAATCCCGGCGTGCAATAACCGCATTGCGCGCCGCCCCAGTCGCCATACGCTTTCTGGATCGCCACCAGTGCGCCGTGATCGGCAATGCCTTCGACTGTGGTGATCTCCACCGCTGATTCTTCGTCGGCAGCGCAACTCATGGCCAGCATGGTGCAACTCAGCGCGGGGACGCCATCCACCAGCACCGTGCATGCTCCGCAAGATGAATCGTCGCAGCCGCGCTTGGAGCCGGTAAGATCCAACTCCTGGCGTAACACGTCCAGCAGCAGTTCGCTAGTTTCAATCGCCAGTTCGTGGCTGCGGCCGTTTACGCGGAGTTCTATGAGTTCTTTGCGCATCTGCTTTTTAAAATCCCGAACCGCCGGTTTTTGCGGTTTTTCTGAAATCCCGAATCCCGCCCTGCGGGTGAGGGATCACTACCATCTTCTAAACTTTTCACGGCTCATCCAAGCTGCTGCCTTCGCAAACTTGAAAATCTTCGGTGCTATAGGGTTCCCTCGCTCCGCTTCGGGATTTCAGAAAAACCCTTTTTGCGGCCTTCGCGCCCTTTGCGGTAAATCAATATCCGTAATCCGTCTTCACCGCATACGCATGCTGCTTCACGCCTAGTTCGTCCACACGCGATTTGCTCAGTTGCTCTGCGTATGCTGCACGATCTGTAACGCCATTCACCCATTTGTCAGACCACGCTGCAAACTCAGCCTGCGTCTTGGTCTCTGCATGATACTGCTGGAAGAACGCATCATCTCTCTTATAGTATCCCTGAACGGGTGAAGGATGCGCGCCCAAAGGGCATTCCACCACAGCCGTCACCAGAAAGCCGGGAATCACCGTGCGGTTAGGATCGCTGGCGATTTCTTCTTCACTCACAATCTCTTCCGCGCAGACGATTACTTTTTTTGCTGCGCGCATGCCTTCAATCATCACGCCAAAGTTTCCCCAGCAATGCGCGTTACCGTGTTTGTCCGCGCGTTGCACGTGAACAATCGCCACATCCGGCACTAGCGCCCGCACCGCCAGCAGAGTCTCTTTGGGCTCAAACGGAGAAATAATCTGGTAGAAGAAATGATTGCCTTTCGGCACATCGCTGCCCATTGCGGTGCGCGTCGGCAAAAACGGCACGCCCATGGCCCCAGCCTGCAAGGCCAGCGCCAGCGTGAAATTCGTCATATCAAAAACGCGCAGCTTCTCGCCCGGCCTGCCCGGATTCTCAACCTCAGTAGCATGGCGGAAGTTATAGGCCGAGCCCATCATCACATTGCCCACCCACGCCGCTACCACTTCTTCCACGCAGCCGGCGCCAATCATCTGGTCAAACAAAATGTCAGAGATCGGCCCAATCAGCCGTAGGCCGCGCCGCTTCTGCCGGATCATCTCATGCCCCGCCGCAAACGGAATCATCTGCTCCATCTGCAGTCCCAGCGCCACGCTCGCGCCATTCGGAACGTGCTCGGCAATCGCCTGCCGCATTGTGGTCAGCTTTTGCACCCTACCCCATCCCCCCGTCAACTAGGAAAAATAAGGACTTACACGATTCAACCCAAGGAAATAACTGGTAGAAACCCTACTCGT
>DASZMF010000301.1:0-3190 GCA_035552035.1 Candidatus Angelobacter sp. | reverse complement strand
ATGAACCTGATCGGGCTCATTCCCACGCTGGAATCGCCCACGTTGAGCCCCGCCGTGCCGTTTGGCTGCGCGCTGGTAGCGTTCTTCTATTACAACCTGCATGGAATCAAGAAGCAGGGACCAGTGAAATTCGTGGCGCATTTCGCCGGCCCGGTCTGGTATATGGCGCCTATCATCTTTCCTATTGAAATCATCAGCACGCTGGCCCGTGTGATGTCACTCACCATTCGTCTTTACGCCAATATATTTGCCGGTGACATGGTTACGGCGGCGTTCTTTATGCTGCTTCCCATTGGCTTGCCTGTAATATTCCTGGGCTTGCACGTAGCTGTTTCGTTCTTACAGGCATATATCTTTACTCTGTTGGTCACCATTTATCTGGGTGGTGTGGTAGCGGAAGAGCACTAAACAGAATCAAGTTTTCGCAGCAAATGCTTCAAGCGTGAGGGCCCCGTCCCCCAGGGCGGACGTCAACCACCCACTGGAAGCAACTTTATAAAAACGAGGAAACAATGAGCAAAAAAACAGCGTTTATCTTTCTGGCAGTGGTCGTGGTTCTGTGCGTGGCCATGCCGGCTTACGCGCAAGGCGGAGACGCCGCGGCAGCCAGCAGCAATGCTTTCTATTGGGCGATTCCGTTGGGCGCAGGCGCGGCCATCGGCATTGCGGCCGGCCTTTGCGGCCTGGGACAGGGCAAAGCCACCGCTTCCGCCGTGGAAGCATTGGCCCGCAACCCTGCCGCACGTCCTGGCATTTTCATCTTCCTGCTGCTCGGTCTGGCGCTGATTGAATCTTTGGCCCTGTATGCACTGGTCATCGCATTCCAGCTTATTGGCAAAATGAAATAGTTCTTTCTATTCCGAAAAGCCCGGTCTTAATTCAAATAAGATCGGGCTTTTTCTTTTGCACGTAGGTTTCGGGTATCCTTAAATCTGCGCTGTCCAGCAACAGTATATTTTAGCCCCGCTGGATTACGGCGGCATGCGGAACAAGACAAATAGGGAGCAGAAATGAAGATAGGCACGAAAGCTTTGGTCTTGCTTTGCCTGCTGTGGCCCGTGAGCGGACTGGCTCAGAACGCCGAGCCGGCGTGGAAGATCAATATCACGGAAAAGTATGGCTTCCAGGCCTTTGACCGCACTATCAATTTCCGCTGGACCCTCCATCAGGGTGTCCTGTTTATCTCACCCGAGAGAATACTGATTTATCAGGTGAATCGTTCACGCGGCCCCGCTAAGCTTTCTGCGCGCGATGCCAGCGGCGGCTCAGGCAATTTCATCCTTGAAATAAAGGTGCTCAACGCCCAGGATGGCAGTGACGTTAAGTCGCTTGAGCTTCCCACCAATGCAGATTTTTCCAAGGTCATTCCCACGCGCGACGGCAAATTTATTGTCCGCACGGGAGACATTCTTTATCTGTATTCTCCTGCTCTTGAGCGGATCGCCTCGCGCTCTCTGCCGCTGAAGCGCCAATCAACGGAAGAAGCATGGCAGATAGGAGTATCGCCATCAGGCGAGGAAGTGGCCCTGGTCCATCAGCAGGTCTTTCATCGCAGCGCCATTTCGCCTTCTTCAAGCATTGAAAAAGCTGCAAGCGAGGTTGAGATTCTCAACGCCGATACTTTGCAGCTGCTAAAAAATTTCAGTCTGCCCTCCGTGTGGGATTACTGGAGCGCCGCCGACCATTACCTGCTCACCTCCACGCCGCAACCTTCAGCGTCGCTGGCCCCGTTCGGCGCGCTTACTTATGGCGGAGAGTGGTCACCGATCCTGCCAGACTGGTATTCGCCCAAGCAGCCCTGCCGCTATCAACTAGCTGCGCTGGAGCATGACTTGGTGGCCGCTTTCAACTGCGAATATTTTTCTGTCTTTCCCAGAGTCGGCGACAAGATATTCTCCATAAAAAACAAATCCGATGACTATGTCAGCTCAGTGATCGCGAACGGAGAATATTACGGGATTGAAATGGACCACCGGACAATTCTCTGGGAGACTGCCAGCAACGTTCCTGTGGCCCGGTCACAGCCGCTGCATGTGGATTTGTACGAGATCAAAAGCGGCACTCCGCTGCTAACTGCTCCGCTGCACAGCAAGAATATTTATTATGCGGTCTCTACCCGCGGAACGATGGTTGTGGGCGATGGCACATCACTGGAATTCTTTGCCGCACCCGCACCTCAACCTTTAGCGCCAAAGCATTAGCCCAGATTGTGAGCGCAAGGCCGGTCATGTCGCACGCAAGCATGTTTAGACAAAAGCTTCCGAGGTCTGCCGGTGCTGCTATTTTGCAGGAGTCGCAGCTACAGGGATCGTCGCAGGCGAAGATTCCCCAACCGCAGTCACGGCAACAGGGGCTAAATCTTTTGCACCAGCCAGTGAGAGATCGGTAATGCGTCCGGGCATCACACCCAGATAAATTGTGGCGATGGCTGCCAGCACTAGCGCCAGCTTCATAGCAGCCGAAGCCGGTGCAGGCGCTTCCACAACAAGCGGCTCGCGCATATACATTACAACGATCAGGCGCAGGTAGTAATACGACGCCACTGCGCTATTGACCAGGCCAATAATGGTGAGCCAGACCAGAGCGCTGGGATGCGCTGAGGCAGAGAGCGCGGCATTGAACACATAATACTTCGCAAGGAAGCCCGCAGTCGCCGGAATGCCGATCAGCGACAGCATGAAGATAGTCAGCGTAAAAGCCAGCAGGGGAGAGCGGCGTCCGAGGCCGGAGTAGTCATCGACCGAAACATAACGCTCGCCACCTGCAGCAACATGGCTCACCACGGCGAAGGCTCCCACGTTCATGGCAGCGTAAGAAGCGGTGTAAAAGATTGCGGCCGAGATTCCAATCTCATTGCTGGCAGCAAAAGCCACCAGTATATAGCCGGCATGTGCGACGGACGAATAGGCAAGCATGCGCTTTACATTATTCTGCATGAGCGCGCCAAAGTTGCCAATCGTCATGGAGAGCGCGGCGCAGACCCATATCAGCGGGAACCAGTGCGCGGATTGTGTGGCAAAGAGAACGCGCAGCAACACCGCAAACGCAGCGGCTTTGGGGCCTGTGGACATCAGGGCAACAATGGGAGCAGGAGCGCCTTCATACACGTCAGGCGTCCATACATGGAATGGAGCGGCAGCGACTTTAAAGCCCAGGCCGATAATCATCAATGCGGTGGCAGCAATTGCCA
>DASZMF010000300.1:0-2394 GCA_035552035.1 Candidatus Angelobacter sp. | reverse complement strand
GATTGCACTGGCGGCCGCAACCGCAAGCCTTCCATGTTCCACATATAAGTTTTACGAAGGTTGGAAAATTTTTGCGCTAGGCAACATGGGCGCGGGCGAATCCATTCCACTCGACTGCCGCATTAGGCTGCGGAGAATTGGCTTGTGCAGCACTAGACAAAGGCCCAGCGCTAGGCGAAAGCCCGGTACCGGACGGAATCCCCGTAAGTTCCTGCTGCGGCTGGTCAGCTACTTTCTGTAAGGCCGCTGATTTTGCTGCCACCACGTCTTGTATCGGACAGGCCAACAGCGTGGAGCATTCGCGCAGTGAGTAGCTTTCCAGTACCGCCATTACGAATATAAAACGTTCAAATGGCGCCCAGGTGGCAACTTTGGCTGCCGTAGAATCCAGCGTTTCATTCTGTGAGATGGCATTCTTTGAGACGTCATCCTTTGAGAAGACGGGAGGTTTCGCTGCAACCATTCCCGACCGCGGCGGAACAGGAGCAATCATCTTGATGGCATTTTGAATAATGGCGCGTTTGCTCCAGGCCCGTGCCCACTGCTTAAAAACCGGATTACCATGAATGCTTTCATCCAACCCGCCCACAAAACATTGCTCTGCCTTAGCCTGGTCGGCGGTCAGAAGAAACGCCAGCCGATGCAGTCCCACCATATCTTCAGTGAATATCTGCTGGAAATCCTTGCAGGTCGCGTATTCTGTGGCCCGTTCAGTAGCGTGCTGTTTTTTACTGCGGAACATCGTATCTCCCTGCCCTGTTGAATATACGTAACGGATGGGCAAACGGTTTCAATTCGCTCGATGATTTGTCTCGTGGATTCTTAGACGGTTTTGTAGTGAATCTGGGTTCAAAATTTATTCGGTCAAAAAATATTCGGCCAAAATTTATGGTTCAAAACGAGTCAGCAAAAAAACGATTTGTTCGACTCACTTATGTAGACGTTTGTCTTATTGAAAAATTTTGCCTGGAAAGCGCCTTGAGGTGATTACTGTGTCTTTCACGCACCATGAGTTCAGAGCTATGCAGTTGAATCCAAGGGGTTTAAACTCAAC
Organism: Candidatus Angelobacter sp.; assembly: GCA_035552035.1. Taxonomy (GTDB): domain Bacteria; phylum Acidobacteriota; class Terriglobia; order Terriglobales; family Acidobacteriaceae; genus Angelobacter. Next base: position 1,340 of record DASZMF010000300.1, on the reverse strand, counting down.
TGCATTGACCTGCTCCGCCAGTGATTTTTTTTTTAAATTACTTCAGTTCGTTGTTGATGATGTTGGCCAGCCGCTCGCCGGCCAGTGCCACGCGCAGGTCGGCAATTTGCTGGGCCTTGGCTTTATATTCCGGAGTGATGGTGAAAGGGCCATCGCCAATGCTAATCGGATCCATATAGACATCAGCCTTGGCAATCTCAAAACTTTCGCTTGTCCACGTAGCGACGGTTTTTACATTCGCCAATGCCGGATCTGCTGAAGCCAGAGCGCTGGCGTAGGGAATTACATCAGCAGGGTTGGAGCTGTCACCGGGCAGGCCATCCCAGAAAGCGTGTAATTCGTTGGGAGAACCGGTGAGCTTCACGTTGTTGCCGCCAGCGTCGCCTTTGAGATCAGAAGCGCCGGCACGGGTAGAAGAGTGGAGCGGCTGGTGCACGTCGCCCACAAGGTGCATTAGCCAGACCAGATCGTAAGACTTGAGCGCGTCAGTTTTAGTTGAAGCCAATGCTTTGCGGAAGGTGGTAATTTCGGTCTCGCCATTCGGTTTGGGTATGGCTGGCAGTGCGGTTCCATCCTGGGTGAAAGGGGAATCAACAAAATGCCAGTATTTATGCCGAAGGTGGTCGGTGTAGCCTTTGTTTTGCGACGCCGTTGGTCCGGTGGGCGGCTCATCGCCATTGTCAGCACCGTCATTTTTGTAGGCCGTATCGCTCTTGATCTCGTCCGGCCAGGTGGCGGCGATCATAAAGATCATCAGGTTTTGCTGGGCCGCTGGAGTGCCCGCTGGAATCAGTTTTTTCCACTTGGTGGCGTAATACGGATTCTTCTTAAGCAGCACAGCCACGCGGGCCTTTTTGGCTGGCGTGAGTTTCTGGTAGGCGACGTAAGCCACGGCCATGTGTCCAAAACTGAACCAGGCTTGAGAAGTTGAGCTGAAAAGAACAAGACACAGTGTAACGATGAGAAGTTGACGCAGCTTTGACATGGCATGGCTCCTTGCAAGGCAGATTTTGGCTGGGACCCAACTTTTATGGATGGATTCCTATAACTAGTGTTGAAACAAGTTTGAACGTTACAAGAACTAGGTAAAGAATCATCTGCGCTCGAGAAGGTTAAGCCTTTCCAATTGAAGGATTGACCGCATTCCGGTCGGCGTGATCTCCCGGAATTCACAACCAGTGCGACACCGTGCCAGCCCTGGAGTTCCCAAACGCAGCAAAAATAAATACTGCGCTGCAATATGAGAAATCCAGTAATATCGGATTTGTAAGCGTTGGCGAGTGAGAATGTTTTTGTGCAGGCTCATCCTCAAATTCGCATTTTGATCTCGCAATGTAAGT
>DASZMF010000299.1:0-6897 GCA_035552035.1 Candidatus Angelobacter sp. | reverse complement strand
CTCTACATGGCGAATCCTGGAGTAGATGACTTCAAGATAATTCAAGCTTGTAAACGTATTCGTCCAGAGCAAAAGATTGTTGTGATTTCCGATGCAAGCGATGTCAGCACGGTGGTGAAAGCTATCCGCATGGGAGCGCTGGATTACGTTAGCCGGCCGAGCGATGAACCGGAATTCTTGGCGATGGTGCAGCGTTTTGTCGCACCCAGCAACGCAGGATCCTTGAATTCAACTAAACAGACACGCGAACACTTTGAAGAAGTTGAGAATGATATTTTTTTCCTCGCCGCAAGCCCGGCTATGCAGAAGATCCGTGCCCAGGCGGCGCAAGTGGCGAAAGTAGATATGCCCGTACTTTTGCTGGGAGAAAGTGGAGCGGGCAAAGAAGTACTGGCCCGGCTGATACACAAGCTGTCGCGCCGCGCGGGCAAGCCAATGATCAAAGTAAATTGCGCCGCGCTGCCGCATGAACTTCTGGAAAGCGAGCTCTTTGGTTACGAAGCCGGAGCATTCACTGGCGCTACGCGGTCCAAGCCAGGACTGCTTGAGCTTTGCGATAAAGGAACGATATTTCTCGACGAGATTGGCGAGATGAGTCCGGTGCTGCAAGCCAAACTGTTGCATGTGCTGCAAGACGGGAAATTTTCCCGGCTCGGTGGCCGGACTACCATTACATCGGATTTCCGGGTGCTTGCGGCAACGAATATCAACGTGAAAGAAGCTATCGATACCAAAGCTTTTCGCGAAGATCTTTATTACCGGCTGAACGCTTTTACCATCAATGTTCCGCCGCTGCGGGAACGTCGCGAAGAGATTCCATTTTTGCTCAGACATTTTGTGCAGCAGTTTTCTGAGAAATATAACTGCCCTGCAGTGGAATACTCGGAAGACTTAATCCGGGCTTGCATGCAGCATTCATGGCCGGGCAATCTGCGCGAGCTGGGAAACTTTGTGAAGCGCTACCTGGTTCTCCAGGACGAAGCGCAGGCCATTGCCGAACTAGAAATTACAAACGCCGGAGCACAGCTTGCAGCCAGTCTTGATAACGAAGACAGCATGATCGGCTCAGGTGATGATCTCAAATCAATGGTGCAGAATTTAAAAGAAAGAGCCGAACCCAAGATCATTGAGCGCGTATTGATTGCCACCAAATGGAATTGCAAGACCGCTGCCATGCAGCTGAAAATCAGCTATAAAGCATTGCTCTACAAGATGAAGCAGTACCGAATTTTTCCTCCAGGCGTGAGCGGACCAGGCTTGCGCAACGCACACGGGTAAGAATCTTTTTCGCATCAACAATGGTCCTGCCTCAACACTCGAGCGCGGGACCATTTTAATTTTCTCTTCCTCAGAAACTCTTCTTCACCAATTCCTTCTACACAATTCAACTCTTCTGGAAACGCGCTTCCACTCAGTCCGTGGAAAACGATTTCCAATCAAATTGAAATCAGCGCATTTGCGAATCGCGCATGCGGTACAAATCGTCGCAACAAATTACCGTAAGTAACAGAAACAGAAGCGCTGAATCATCTCTTCCTTATCTCATCCTTCCATCCAAACCTTTTTTCATTTTCATGGCAGAGCACATGCATTGAACCAGACCGGTCTATCGCTCTTAACTGGGCGCTGGGCTGAGGCTCTGGCGTTCGACGACCCTTTGTTTTATCGAGCGCACTGAGCATGGTTTTATCCGAAACAGCTCCCATGGGTGGTGGTGTTGCAACGCGAGTTAACTGCGTTGCACGCGCTTCCGGGGAATCACCAGGTCTGGCACGCCGAAATAGGCGAGCTGTCGGACAGAAGGAAAAAGTCTGCATGAGAAGTAACTATCACACGAAATATGTAGAGCTAACCGATCGCGAGCTGCCCAGATATGCGCAGCTTGCGTTGCTGCTGTTAGCTCTCTTCCTTGCGTTCGCAGCTTCAGCAAAGGCGCAGAACGTTACCGTACTCAACACACCAACAACCACAACACTGTGGGCCGGCACACTGGATTGGTCTATTTACGGCCTGTCATCGGTCACCTCACCTAGCTCAGGAGTGATTTTGCAGGGAACGGCGATCAGCCAGTTCACCGGCAAGCCTGTTCGACATATGTGGTACGGCGACTCCAGCAATGGCCTGTGCCGCGTTGATCCTGAAATGGACGATCCCACGGTCTCCAGCATTCCCGGTATTGGCTTCCACAATAATATTGAGCGGACCTGTATTGGCTTTGTTCAAGCTGGCGGCTTTGTGCCTTTTCAGCTTACCTTTGACGCTTCTACCAATACTCTCTACGCCGCAGACCAGCCGCGCACCGCCAACGGCATTATTCGTCTGCATTACATTCCCAGCGGTGATAGTGGTCAGGGATCGATGGATCCAATTCACGTGGATGCCTTGATGGGCGCGCAGGGAACCAGAAACGGAGCAGGCGGCTGCCCCGTGGCAACTGATCCGCGCAACGGCGCCACGCCGGTGCAGATGTCCTCTGCAACTCTTGGCCCTGACGGCAATCTCTACGTCGGCTGGATGCGCAATGGCACTATCGCGCGTATTCCTCATCCATCTACGTTTGATCCAGGAAATCCTGATGATTGCGCCAGCATTGATGTTCCAATCTTCTCCTCTGACGCAAGACTTGGCGCCGGCGGCGGCGCTGGTCACACTTTCGGATTGGCCTGGATTGGGCATACACTCTTTGGCGCGGACAATATTAGTCCGTGGTTTAAAGACAATGCTGATCAATGTCTGACTCCTGCGAACGGCAATGTTCGTTGCGGACCGGTTGCGGGTGTGGGAACAGAAATTCTGGGAACATTTGCTCCTGGACCGCAAGCCGGCATTGTCAGCGACTTCACTTATAACGGACCGAACACTTCCTTCGCTGGCAACACGCTCTTTGCCGCGAATCTTGGCGAAGTGGTGCGAATTACCAATGCTACTGACGTAAGCAATCTGGCCGTGAACCCGCAATTTGGTGGTACTTTCTGTTCCATTACCGGCGTCATGATCGACACCACCGATCTGGCCAACGAAACCATTTACGTTGGCTCTGATTGTACGCAGGGAACCATCAACGGAGCAGCAGCCATCTGGCAGGTAAAACCGCAAGCGCCAGCGGCCGCTCCGCCCGCGACTCCTGTAAACGTATCTGCCATTGCTACTGCCAACTCTGCTAGCGTGAACTGGATTCCCACTCCCAACGGCCAGTCGATCTCTAGCTTTGTCGTGCGTACACTGCTGGCAAACGGAGCGGCATCTGGCGTTCCAGATTTCACTGTGAACCCAGCATCCAATGGTATTGCGCCGAGCGCTGCAATCATCAACGGATTGACGAACGGCGTCACCATTGAATTCGCAGTGCAGGCTTGCAATGCAAGTGGCTGCAGTCCATTCTCCATTCCCAGCGCGCCAGTCACTCCGCAGGTATTGACCGTGCCCGGCACGCCCGTTGGACTTGTTGCTTCCAACGGCAACGCGTCTGCGGCACTTGCATGGACAGCTCCTGCCAATAGCGGCGGATCACTCATCACCAGCTACACCGTAACTTCAACTCCTGGAGCACTGAAAGTAACCGTTCCAGCAACGCAAACCGGCGTGAACTTTACCGGCTTGACGAACGGCATTACCTACTCGTTCACGGTGCATGCCACAAACGCAGTGGGCAACGGCGCGGAATCACTTCCATCCAATGCGGTTACGCCTCTGGCTCCACTAACAACTGACATAGGGATCACCATGACCTCTCCTGCCTCAGCGAATGCCGGAGCGTTTGTGACCTTTGCCATGACAGTCACCAATAACGGCCCAGGCAATGCTGCGCTGGTAACACTTACTGATACTTTGCCGTCGGCCTTCCAGTCCTCAACCAACTCGCAGGGCGTCTGCACGCAAACCGGCGCTGTCTTTACCTGCAACCTGGGCGCGTTGAATGCTGGTGCGCATGCCACAGTCAACGTAACGGTCCTTTCCGGAACCACAGCCCTCACCAATACTGCCGCGGTGCAATTGCGTGATGCCGCGGGCAATTTGCTGATCGATACTTCTGCCGCCAACAATGTTGCCAGCTCAACTACCAACATCACTGTTCCAACGGCTCCCGTGCCTGTTGGCGGAGGCGGCGGTGGCACAACAACAACCGGCGGCGTTAGTGCCGATATTGAAGTCAACGGTTCAGCCCGCAACGGCGGACCAAACCAGGGAACTGGCGACACCTTTACCTGGCAGATCAAAAATAATACTGGCAACACGCCGGTGCCGAACGTAGCCTTTACGCTTCCGCTGCCGCCGAGCTTCCAGTTTGTTTCCGCCAGCGCCAGCCAGGGAACTTGCGGCGGGATTGCCACCAACGCAATTGGCGGCACTCTCACATGCAATCTGGCCAGCCTGCCCGGAGGCCAGACCATGGTAGTAACGGTGAACTTTGTGCCGTTGCAAACCGGAGATGTCTCCACAACCGGCTCCGCCACTTTCGGCGGGACTGACACGAATACCTCCAACAACTCATTTACCGTGACCATTCAACCCAAATAAACCACTCGGGCTGCCAGCGTGCAAAAACATTCTGGCAGCCTGCATCACCACAGCGAGCAACCACACAAGATTTTTCCGGATCATAGTTTGCTCTTCCTGCAGAACCATGGCTTTCTTCCTTGCACGACGGACAAGGCTCTGAAAGATTGCTCTGAGCTTTTGCAGGTCGCTTGAAAGTTGGGTAATCCCCTCGCTCGGTTACCCAACTTCATTTCTTCCATTCCGCAGAGCTACAACCGATGGCCGCGCGCTGGACAAACTGGCCGGAGACGCTACTAAAAGTCCCGGCCAGTTTTTTCTTTTACCGCTCTTGGCGACTGCACTCATCACTCTGACGTGGAGAAAAATCTAAACGTAGAGACGTAGCACAGCTACGTCTCACTTTTTATGTCCTGAACACTCTTGTTTCTTCTGCTTTCATGCGTCTCAACCATATTCTTTACGACTGGAAACTGCCTTCCAGTGCGCGAGTGGAAATCGATTTCCACTCGCCGCTGATTTCGCATTTGAACGGCTTGCAGTCGAACAGCGCTTACCGCTATTTATTCTCATAAATCAAACAAAACAAGTCAGATAAATCCTGCCCGTAACCCCGCCATCCACCCCGCCCGATCTCCCAACTCTTGGCACCACGAGTGCATTACCCAAGGACAAGTTCATTGCTCATAGCTGCGCGATGAATCTCGAGCTGGCCGGACGCATGGATTCCTCTCAAAAACTTTTCCGGCCAGCTTTTTTAAAAAATCAAGGAGCATAGACATGAGGATGAGCAAAAAATTAATGCCCGGCAAATTTTTCAAGCTCGTGCTGTTATTCGTCTGCTGCACTGTGGCTGTTTCCGGCGCTTCCGGCTCTGGATCAGGCTCAGGCAACAGCGGCAGCGGTGGCGGCAATAGCAACAGCAGCAGCGGAAACAATAACGGCGGTGCAAGCAGTGGCGGCCATAACGGTGAAACTGCCAGCACGGCAAACAACAATTCCGGTGGAGGCGCTACAACCGGCGGTAACCAGGGCTCAAACCAGGGCGGTGGAAACGGCGGCGGAAATCGCAAACTAGCCTCCCTTAAAACTGTAACTGTACCTGGCCCAACCGCAGCCGAATTAAATGACCTCGTCCGCAACAAAGCTGCTGCCATCGCGCTGGGCAAAGCCTTCTTCTGGGAAATGCAGTTCGGCAGCGACGGTTTTACCGCTTGCGCTACCTGCCATTTCAATGCCGGCGCAGACAGCCGCACCAACAACCAGACAGATCCTGGCCTGCGTCGCGTTGACGCCAGCGGAAATCCCTCAGCTGACGCAACTACCTTCCACGGCGGTTTCGGCCCCAACCACCAGCTAAGCGCGGCAGATTTTCCCATGCACAAGCTGGCGGACATCACTCGCTCCAATTCTTCAATCCTTTCTGACAACAACAACATTGTCGGATCGCAAGGCGTTTCTCTCACCAATTTCAATGACGTGGTGCTCGGCCTGGGCCCGGAAAATGTGACGGTCGTGGCCGATCCTGTCTTTGGCATCGTCGATCCTGCCGGTGCGCAGATGAATGTGCGGCAATCAACGCCGCGCAATGCTCCGTCAGTCATCAACGCAGTTTTCAACTATCGCAACTTCTGGGACGGCCGCGCGCAAAACACCTTCAACGGCGTAGATCCATTCGGAGCCGGCGATCCCAACGCATCGCTATTGCAGACAGACGCTTCCAGCCTGAGCATTGTTCATGACGTGAAGCTGCGTCTCTCCAACTCAGCGCTCGCCTCGCAGGCCGTTGGACCTCCGGGCAGCAACATTGAAATGTCCGCCACGGGCCGTCCGTTTGTGAAGATGGGCAAAAAGATGCTCGCCCTCTCGCCGCTCGTCCTGCAGGATGTTTCAACCAATGACAGCGTTCTCGGCAGCCTCAGCGCCTATCCATTTACCGGCCTCAACTCTGACTACATCACCATGATTCAGTCGGCGTTCCAGCCAAAATGGTGGAACTCCAACGTCATCGTGGATCAAAACAGCAACTTCCTCCATCTTGGCCGCGCTCAAAATACCAATGAATACACCCAGATGGAATACAACTTCTCCATGTTCTGGGGCGTAGCCATACAGATGTACGAATCCACGCTCGTTTCAGATAGCTCGCGCTTTGACCAGTTCATGGAAGGGAACCAGACCGCGCTGACCTCACTGGAGCAGACCGGCCTTGACCGCTTCCAGGGCAAAGGCGGATGCACCAACTGCCACAACGGCGCTGAAATTACTGACGCCACAGTCTCCAGCATCGCTGCTCGCGGCGTGGTGGAGCGTTTGTCCGGCGGAGCCTGGCACGATGTGGGCTTCCACAATATCGGCGTTCGTCCCACGGATGACGATATGGGCATTGCCGCAGCCGAT
>DASZMF010000298.1:0-2237 GCA_035552035.1 Candidatus Angelobacter sp. | reverse complement strand
GATGACTTCTGCGATCTCAATCGCTATAAAATTCTGCGCCAGACTTTTGAGCGATTGCTAAAACTCGGCGCGGTGCCAATCGTGAATGAGAACGACACGGTCACCAACATTTATACGGAACAAGCTCCTATCTTTCGCGATAACGACCGGCTGGCCGCACTCGTCCTTAGCAAGCTCGATGCTGACGCCATGATTCTTCTTTCCAACGTTGACGGTCTTCTTTATCGCGTGGGTGAAAAACTTTCCACTGTGGTCAGCATGGTCACGGAAGTAACGGCTGCCATTCGCGAATCCGCGCAAGGCACTTCAGCCACCGGACGCGGCGGTATGGCCGCCAAGCTTGACGCTGCTGAAATTGCCATGCACGCCGGAGGCATGGTCGTAATAGCCAACGGAAAAACGCGCGGCATCCTGGAAAAAATACTTCAAGGTGATCCAGTAGGCACTCTTTTTATTCCCGGATCGCGCATGGCAGGCAAGCGCCGCTGGCTGGCTTTTGCCACCACTGTCCGCGGCCACGCGACCATCAACGCCGATGCTGCCAAGGCTCTTCTGCATCGCCAGGCTAGTTTGCTGATTTCTGGCGTGACCGGATGCGAAGGCGAATTCACTGCCGGTCAGGTTATTACCGTGCGCGACATCGATGGGAATATCATAGGAAAAGGGATTGCAGAGTTCAGCTGCCAGCAGCTTACAGAGATGCTTGCCGCCGACTCTCCCAAGCGCGGCATACTGGTGCGCCGGGAAAATTTCCTGATCCTCTCAGCCAAGGAAACTGAAGAAAAGGAAGACCCTGAAAAGGAAGACCCTGAAGAAGATGTCTAACCTGGCGGAAGCCAAAACCGTGGAAGCCGTTGCGGCGCAGGTGCAACGGACGCGCGCGGTCTCGCGGACACTGGCTCGCCTCTCCGCTGACCAGCGCAATCAGATTCTTCTAAAAGCCGCCGATCTTCTGGAAGCCCGCGCAGTTGAAATCCTGAAAGCCAATCAGCAGGACTGCACGGCATTAGAACAAGAGATCCAGCAAAACAAATCTTCCGCTCAATTGCTCAAGCGGCTCAGGACATCCGCCGCCGGAATCAAAGATATGGCGCACCAGATTCGCGATGTAGCCGCCATGGAAGACCCGCTCGGCAAAAAGCTCGCCGCCACTGAACTAGATGACGGCCTGCTACTGAATAAAGTTTCCTGTCCGCTGGGTACCGTCGCCGTGATTTTCGAATCGCGTCCAGACGTGGTTCCGCAGGTCGGCTCTCTGGCCATCAAGACAGGCAACGGACTCGTACTCAAAGGCGGCGCTGAAGCGCGGCAGACCAACCGCGTTCTCGTTTCCATCTGGCATGAAGCTCTGGCTTCAGTAAAACCAAATCTTGCCGACGCGATCTGCGCTCTGGAAGACCGTGCCGATGTAGCCAAAATTCTTGAAATGGACCGCGACATTGATCTGGTTGTTCCACGCGGCTCGGCTGAGTTTGTGAATTACGTCTTTCGCAATAGCCGGATTCCCGTCCTCGGCCACGGCAGCGGCGTCTGCCATATATATGTTGATGGCGAAGCCGACCTTACCCGTGCCACCAGCGTCATCCTCGACTCCAAAACGCAATATCCGGCGGCCTGCAACTCCGCAGAAAAAGTTCTGGTACATGAAGCTATCGCCAGCCAATTTCTCCTCACTCTTATTCAGGCTCTGCAATCCGCCGGAGTAGAAATCCGCGGCTGCGCCCGCACCGCTGAACTCTGCAGCTTGAAAATCATCCCTGCCACGGAAGAAGACTGGCACACCGAGTACGGCGACCTGATAATCACCATTAAGGTGGTTGGCGATCTAAACGAAGCTATCGCGCACATTAATCAATATGGTTCGCGCCACACAGATTGCATTCTTACGGAAAACCGCGCCACCGCCGAACAATTCATGGATGAAGTAGATGCAGCCAGCATATTTCATAATGCTTCCACGCGTTTTGCCGATGGTTTTCGCTATGGTCTGGGCGCCGAGCTGGGCATCAGCAATAGCAAGCTCCACGCCCGCGGCCCAGTTGGACTGGAAGGACTGCTGACTTATAAATACAAACTTCACGGCAGCGGCCAGACCGTTTCCAGCTACGCCAATGGCAGCAAGTCGTTTAAACACAAGCGGATGAGCTGATCTAACGCAACCGGATAGTACTTTAATCTATGCTCCTCTGTTTCTAATAAAAGCGACGAAATTACCGCGTGGCGTCATCCTTTCATTT
>DASZMF010000297.1:0-2056 GCA_035552035.1 Candidatus Angelobacter sp. | reverse complement strand
TGGCAATTTCTGCTTAAATCAATTTGAGATACTCAGACCAATCCGATCCACACTCGAGTTTCAGTTTTTTCAATGCTTCAAGTTTCACTGGATCAATGAGGTTGTGTTCTTTTGGTCGGTCTCTGGAATGAAACCCAACCTTCACGCACGATACGGCACACAATCACTGGAGAGATAGTGATGCTGTAGCCACCAGCCCCGCTTAGCCCCGTCCAGTGCTAGGTCTTTTCGAAAAAAATATTTTTTTCAACTTTCTAGTTTGTGCTGAAAATTGAAAATTGACATCGCAAACATGCTTCAATGGTAATTTTAACCTTATGTCTGTGTTCCTTTTGCTTTTTCACATTGTGTTTGCAATTTTTTGCGTGCTCTGTAATCACTGCAGTTGGCTGCGGTATCGCAGAGTCAATCTGTTAAAAAGCCTGGTGTGAATCGTTCCAAGCCAACGACACGTGAGCCTGCAACGCCAGAAGAGATCGAAAACTCAGTGAAGAAAGCCAAGTCTCCCGACATGCGTGCGCTGATCGTGGACAAGTTCGGCTTTGCGGCAGATGTTTTCAAGGAAAGACCAGCCGAAAAATTCAAGATTTTGCTGAACGCGCTGCTGCAACAACTTGGGATGTGCCTGCCTGAGTTTCTCAAGTTATCAGACATAGAGCAGTGCGCGGCGGTCGCGATGAGCACCATGGCGCCCCCTAACGGTCATCGCGCGCTGTTCAAGGTCATTCGCTCGTGTCGTGCCTTCAATGCTCGCAATTTTCGTGCGTTTCGTGGTGACTGGCTGCCGTGTCCTATTGTTGCGCGCGCACCTCATGGTCACGCTGTTATCAGCCCATATGTGCTCGCGCTTGCTGTGCTGGTGTTCGCTGCGCTGCTGTTGCATATTGACACCCTGTTTGTTTCGCGCGCGTTCTCTTGCACGCCAGAGTCAACCGTTCGGTGACGATGGCGAGGAGGACGAAGAAATGACGGCGTCAGAGTCGGGCGCACCGGCCAGCAGCAGCAGCGGCAGCAAACCAACACCGTCTCCGCGTCCAGCTTCATCGCCGAAAAGTGCCTCTCGTGCATCACCTACCTCGGGCTCTGCCGCTGCGACAAAGCCGGTGCGCTTGCTGCTGTTGTAGTGGTGGCGGTGGTTGACAGTGTTTGTTGTAGAAACCGACCAAAGGCTCGAAGAACAAGATGGCCGACGCTGAGGAGGAGATGGAAGCAGAAACCGCGCCTCTGAAGAGCCCTTCAGCCCCGTCGAGCGCCGCGTCTGCTGTAAACGTGTGCTGTGTGGTGTGAGCGTCGTTCACGTGGTGATGCGGGATGTGCAGACGCCCAAGAAGTCTCCGCGGTCTGCGAAGGATGAAATGGAAACAGATAAAACAGCTCCTGCAGCCGCAGCACCAGGCAGCGGGCGCGGTGGCGAGGTGCGGATGTCGGTGCCTTCACCCGTTTCACGGTGTGCGTTGCAGCGTGCTGCGAAATCGAAGGCTGGAAGCTATGCGGATGAGGTAATTCCGCATTCGTGGGTGCTATGCGTTGATTGATGCAGATTCATGATGGCGCACTTGACAGCCTTTTGAAGTTCGGCGAGAGTCAACTGCAGGAGTTGGGCAACGACAATGACAGCGACAACGACAACGACAGGGATAAGGATCGTGACGAGAACATGGCTCAGGGGCTCTCGAGCTCAGAGGTACGTATTGCGCATGATGCTGATCGAGTTGCAGCCCGCCTTGCAACGCTCGGGCTGTGCGCAGGCAAAAGAACGAACTCCGGGCTTGTGCCGGGACGAGCTGAAGTTCATGATTGAGGTTCGGTGCCCGCTCTGTGTGTGCTTCGGTGGACTTGGATGTTCAGGTCATCGCCAGTGCGCCGCCCAACATCGCCAAAGGAATTGGAAAGCGAGCTGAATACGCGGCCAGAGCAGCGGGTGTCGTTTATGATGCAGGCGAAAGGGCAAACTCGAGAAGCTCGAGCAGGAGAAGAAAGAATCGGAGGCGCGGCAGAAGCTGATTGCTGATGTGCAGCGGCAGAATCAGCGGCTCGCACAGAAGCTGTTTGGCGC
>DASZMF010000296.1:0-6634 GCA_035552035.1 Candidatus Angelobacter sp. | reverse complement strand
AGGGCGACGCTAGCGGAGCGGTAGCGTCTCTGCTCTCAAACATCGCTGCTGGTAAGGCCGTTGATTCTGTCACAAAAGGTCTGGGCAAACAGGTAAGCAAAGTTGCGCCCAAGACAGCTACCGTTGCTGGAGAATCTACTCCAGTCATGGCAGGCCAGATGAAGGACGCTGCGCCGATCGCAAAAACGATGGCAGCGGAACCCAGCCAGGCAATTGCCGAGCAGCAGCAGGTTGCCGGACAGCAGGGCGTTAAGAATGTGGCCAGTGAGGCTTTGAATCGTCAGCTGGAAAAAGTTGGAAAAGATGCCGAGCCGGTACAGAAGCAATTGCCTGCATCATCAGCTCCGGGAGGCAAAGAGCCGTTCGTCTTCACGATCCCAGGCAATATGCCAGAGGAAGTGATTTCTGGAAAGGCTGTTGTTCCCGCGAAAAGAGTTTATGCCGGTACCGAGGATGTACCGGTGGAGCAGCCAGCAGCCGGAGACGAACCGAACTACAACCGTCAGCGGCAAGAGTTGGGAACTACGGCCGAAACAATCCCCGACGCCACGCGCGGTGCTCGTTCTGGTGCGCAGGTACGCGCACAAGAAATGGGATCAACTGGATCCACCGTTCCGGAAAGAGTTTTGAACGGGCCTTCCACAGCGAAACAGATCAAGTGGCAATATCTCACTTCAGGAACTGAAGAGGGTGAAAGCACCGCAGCACGAGGACAAGGGACGCTGCACACATCAAACCCGAAAGCGGCCACTGAAACATTGGAAGCCCTGAAGAATTTGGAAGATCAAACCCCCGCGGTCAAAGACGCTATTTCATCTCTCGAGCAGCAACTGCAGCAGTATCACTCTTACGATGGGAAAATGCCGCCCTCGTCCGCAGCCGTTCCCAGGGCGGGCCAGGCATCATCTTTTGCAGATGCGGCCCAGCAGGTCAAGGCGGCTGCACAGCCAACATTTAAGAAGCTGGATCAGCTCTCAGATGGAGCATTTTCTACGTTCCAGAACAAGTTGAAAATGGCCACAAAGGCGGAACGCCGCGCAACAAACATGGAAGACATGGAAGCAGCGCAGCAAGCCCAGACTGAGGCCCGCAAAGGAATTGATGATTTAATGACCAAGCACTCATCGCAATTCCAGCCGAACGAACTTGCTAACGCTCAATCAGCCTGGCGCGACATGCAGACTCTGGATACCGTCCATAGTTACGTGGAAAAAGCTTTCTCCGCGCCGGAAGATGTTGCTGGCGCTTCCAAAACAATCTCACGCAATTTGAATGGTGCCTCGCTCAAAACCAACCTGAACCAGATGCTGGACCAGGTGCCACGCGCGGATTTAGAGCGAGTCCTGGGCAAAGATGGCGTGCAGAATTTGTACGAAGTTGCCGAGCTCACGGCCAAGCCGGAAAATCTGGCCAAGATGCAGTCTCAGATTACTCAGCTCGCATCAGAAGGCACTCTCACAAAGCTTGTGAAGTCGCCGCTTGAAGCGCGCAACCTGGTAGCCCGTACGCTGGCCACCAGTCCGCGCGTCTCGCAGATGATGATGAACGCGCTGAAGTTTGGAACGCCGGCCAAGATCTATGGCCCGTTGATCGCAAACGCGATTGCGCAGGCTCACGTTCCTGAGCCAGCAGAAGACGATTCCAAAAAATAGTTATTGCGTCGGCGCGATGGTGACGGTGTAAATCTGTCCGAACGTGAATGACGCCGCCTGATCTGGCGTCACTACCAAAGAGCAAACGTTGACCTCGTCGGTGAGGTTGATTCGAACATTGGTGCCTTCGGCTGTGAGCTGTGCGCACTTCAGTGAGAGTGGATCCATCTCGTAATTAAAGCACGCCTTTAGTCCTCGCATTATCCCGTTTAAAAAATGAAAATCCTTTCCACTTCTGTGGGCTTTGTGGGCCCCGACGGCACTCTGCTGGCAAATGGCAGCATTGTGCTTACGCTGCCTGCCGGCATGTATCTGATTCTGGCTGGCGGCGGTCAGGTTTATGGCAATAGCGTAATTCTGAATCTGGACGCCACCGCGAAGTTAATTGGTTCACCGCAGATGTGGTGTACCGACGAGCTCACAGGAAATCCGATTTTCGCTGTCCAGTTATGCGCGAGCGCTAACGGCCTGGGAACTGTCGCAACGGGGCATTGGAGCATTGTTGGAACCGCACCGATCGACCTGAGCGAAATGGCAAACACTCCTTCCGGAGTGAGCTTTCCTTCGGCCGTCCTGCAGAACCCCACCGGTCCACAGAACATCAACGGGCAGACGCTGAATCTTGAAGGCGCGGCCCTGGGATTCTCCGCAGCCAGCAGCACGTCTTCAGATTCATTCTTTAGCCGTCTTGCCGCTGGCGTGTTCGCCGTTGGCACAGCAATTGGAAACGCCGCTGGCACGTTGCGGCTCGCTTTATTGCAGATCGGCGGATCGTCCACCGGATTGTCATCGCCCAGCGCAAGCACAGTGGCTGTGGGGAATGGAACTGCAGGAGACAGCAGCGGAACTTTACTGGCTGCTATCGCGACGATTGCCACGGTCACGTTTACAACTATCAAGCAAACGGCGGGCGCGCTTTTCAGGATTTTAGACAACACGGGCGGCATCAGGTTTTCGATTCCGTTAAACGGAACGTCTCAAGCGACGCTGAACAATACTCTGATTACTGGCGGATCAACCTATGGCGGCACGACGCCAGGCAGACAGAGATTTACCAGCAGCGGAACATTCCCTATTCCCGCCAACGTAACTGGCGTAAGAGTCATTGTGGTGGGCGGCGGCGGAGCGGGCTGCGGATCTACAGGCGCATCCAGCAACAACGGGACCGGCGGCGCCAGCGGATCTTCCTCCATAAAAATTCTGACAGGACTCACGCCCGGGAACACGTTGACCGTAACAATCGGTCCTGGGGGTACAGGAGTAAGCGGTGGAACTGGCAACAATGGCAGTACTTCTTCCGTGGCATCCGGAACGCAAACCATTACTACAATTAGCGCCCCTGGTGGGGGCGGCGCAGCCAACACTGTACAAGTTGGGTTAGCCAGCGGTGCGGGAACCGGCGGTGATGATAATTTCGGCGGAAACAACGGTTCTATTGGCGGAGGCGTCAACCAAGGCGGCGCTGGCGCGGGAAGTATATTCGGCGGCGGCGGGTCTCCATCGAATTCGACAACCGGTAATGCGGGAACAGCTCCTGGGGCGGGTGGCGGCGGAGCTGGAGGAAGCGGCGGATCAAGCGTAGCCGGTGGAGCAGGAGCCGCGGGGATCGTAATTTTTGAGTGGACTACGTAAAAAGGAAAGGCGCGGAGTTCTTGCTCCGCGCCAGTACATTACTCTTTTGCGGCACTGACGGTGATGGTGGAAATATCATCGCCGGCATCCAGGGTGATCTGGCAATGATTTGCCAGCGTCGTAGTGCTACTTCCCAGAACCACTGTGTTGTCGTCAAGCCTTAGGTAAGGAAGAACCGTAGCTCCATCTGTCTCAGCTTGACTACTGGTCGTATCGCGGCAAAAAGTCTGCTTTCCGTTTCGAGTAAGGACCGCAGCAACAACAACTGAGACAGTGCCAGAAGTGAAGATAGGCCATCCACGCAGCGTTGTGGTATCTCCCGCTCCAATCGATGGAAGCGCAACCGGATTAACGCCGGTCACAGAGATGTCGCCGCAAGAGTGATCAAAATTCGGAATATTCAACGCGACAAAGCCGGTATTGCCGTATTCACCGTGAGCTCCTACCAGAGACGGATTCGGGCCGCCAGGGTTATTTGAAAAAGTGCAGGTCCCTTCAAAGCTCTGGCTCAATGTGGCCGACGGCGCAGCCTGAAAAAAGTTAAGGAACGAGGCAATCTGTACTCCCTTGGAAGCAGGGAATGCCCGCATGGACGGCCCGATATGGGACGTGACAACTACTGATTGCGTTCCAGCTCCAGGGAGCGGAGACGTAATGGGATTCGATCCGCCGCAGGCCACCATGAGGCCCACAATGCTTGCGAATACGGCTGAAGCGACTATCGAGGGTAGTAGTTCAGATAACAACGTATTTGGCTTTTTGAAGTGTCGCATTTCTATCCTTTCAACTTTCGGGTTTTGCGGGGGTGAGCAGATATTACCCCAAGATGCGCTTCTGCATGAGGATGTTTTTCTTCTCTTCTTCTGTAAGGCAATTTTGAAACATTTTCAACGACTATTTTTGTCATTCGATAGGCACCATTATGGAACAACCAACCAGCCATTTCGCCGAACTACTTAAATCCATGAAGCCAAACTGGGCTTCTCTTATCACCACTCTTATCACCTCACTGGGATCGTTGATCCTGGCTGGCGTCATTGCGTTTGGAAACCACCAGAAAACCGATGGTTCCAATGACGTGAAGGCGCAGGACCTGGAGCGGCGCGTGGTGATGCTGGAATCCGACCGCGCGACTCGGGCCGAGGTCCAGGGCGTGGCCACCACACTGAATGATTTCAAGACTGACACCAGGACACGGCTGAGCGATATGAAAGGCGATCTGGGACAGATTCAACACCTGCTCATGGAAGACCGCCGCTTTCACCAGGCAGAAGCTGCAGCAAAGTAAATTCACCCCAAAAAATCAGGAGAAAAACACCATGGCTAGCACCGTATGGAAAGGCCAGCTCAATTTCGGCTTTATCTCATTGCCGGTAAAGTTCACCAGCGCCGCAAAAGCGGAGAGCGTGAGCTTTAACCAGCTGCACAAGACAGATCACTCGCGCGTGAAGCAAGTCATGTTCTGCGCGGCCGAAGGAAAGCAGATCGAGCGCAGCGAGATCGTGAAGGGCTATGAGTACGAGAAAGACAAGTACATTGAGATTACGTCCGAAGACCTGGACAAGATCGCTCCTGACACGGCCGAGACGATGGACCTTTTGGAATTCGTCGACGCGAAGGAAATGGACGCTGTCTATTTTGAGAGCTCCTATTACCTGGTTCCGGAAAAGGGCGGAGAGAAAGCCTATTCGCTGCTGCACATGGTCATGCTGAAGACCGGAACGCTGGCCGTGACCAAGATTGCCATGCACAGCCGGGAACACGTTGCGGTATTGCGTCCGGGCGCGCGCGGCATTGTGTTGCAGACGCTTTTCTATCACGACGAAGTCCGCGCGACGACAGAGTTCCGTCCGGACGCGGAGCTGGTAAGCAAGGCCGATGTGGAGATGGCAGCGAAGCTGGTAGAAAGCCTGTCTGCGCCCTGGGAGCCGGAGAAATATAAGGATGGATACCGCGAGAAGCTGGCCGAGCTGGTCCAGGCGAAAGTGACCGGCAAAACGCTGGAAAAAGGCAAGAAAAACGGCCGCAAATCTGAGGTTGTGGACATCCAGACGGCGCTGAAGAAAAGCATTGAAGCCGCTAAGGCGCAGAAGAAAACGACTGCCATCACCACAAAGAAGCAGAAGGCTTAAGTACATAAATATTGTAACTGTGTAATCCCCGCAAACAATGCTTGCACGCTCAAGCATTTCAGTCAGTTCCAACTTCCATGAAACCTGAAAAAAACAATCCCGCGCTGAGCGGCCTGGCCACGCCTTCGTACACCGGCAAGTTCGCGGAGCAGGGCACGGCCGCATCGGGCTTTGCCAGTGATGGGCCATATCACTGCGAAGACTGTATCCACATGCAGAAGAAAACCTGTTACCACCCGGCGGTGATGGCAGACGAGAAATTGCCGGACATGCCGGATGGAACGCCGGCGGAAGACCGCAAACAAAAAGACGGTGGAATTCTTGTGGATATTGAGCGCGAATGCTGCCGCTTTGTCCACCCGCCTGAATAGAAATAAGGGGAACCCATGAACACAGAATTAACCGACATTCTTGCCGGTGACGGCACCATCGGCTCTATCGGCGCATTGCTGGATAGCAAAGACCAGGCCAACGAAACTCTGACCCAGACGAACCAGGGCCTGACAGATAGCAACGGCCAGCTGCAGCAGCAGCACCTTTCTGACGTTGCCACCATGCAGCAGCTGAGTGATCAGCACACCGCTGACGAGCTGAGCATGCAGCAATTGGAAGACAAGCTCAACGCGGCGCTGAACCAGTTAGCCGGGATCGCCGGCACGGTGGTTTATGCAAGCCTGGAGAATACGCCCTGGCTGGTAGCCGGCGGAACCGCTGCCAACTCCAACCAGACTGGCAGCACGGCCGTAGCCACACAGGGCCAGACGACAACTACCTCAGCGTTTCTGAAGGAAGCGCCTGCAGGGCCGTACGCGGATTCCTATTTCTTTAAGAAATTCGCCGTCGATCCGAGCAAAACGAAATACCGATACGATCTGCTTTTCATGTTTGGCACGGCCGCCGATGCTGCAGCCAGCCAGTGCATTGAGCTGGACATACAGCAGTGCATTTCCGGCAAGGTATTTAACGTTGGCCTGCAGATTGATTTTGCGGACAACGCGATCAGAGTCTGGAACCGCAGCTCCGCTACTCCAGCCAATACGGGCGGTGGCAATTGGGTGGCAATACCGGGATTAACTTGTCCGCGGTGGACGGCAGGGCAGTGGATGCACGTGGTGTTTGAAGCGCATCGCGACGCCAACCAGATCTATGTGGACGCAGTGACCATCAATGGAGTTCGCACCGTGGTGAACATGACTTTCCTTTCACCTGTTCTGGGAC
>DASZMF010000295.1:0-5345 GCA_035552035.1 Candidatus Angelobacter sp. | reverse complement strand
ATGGTGGCTCCGTTGATGTGCAAAACCTGGCCGCGTTTTTCCGGCGGCTGAATGCTGGAAAGCGCTTCAGCTGCCAATGAAGGTGGAATACCGCGCTCCATGGCGGCCGCTGCGGCAGCCAGTGCGTTATAAATATTGTGTTCGCCGACCAGCGGGAAGGTAACCGGCGCACCCACGTTGCCGACGACCAGATCAAACGTGGAGCCCTCAGCGCCGTTGAGCTTAATGTTTTGCGCGCATACATCTGCCGAGCGTCGGATACCAAAGGTGACGACTTTGCCTTTAAAGCCGCGGCCAAACTGGCTCACGTATTCATCGTCGGCATTCAAGACGGCCACGCCGTTGGAAGGGAGGGTTTCAATGATCTCGTATTTGGCGCGGGCAATTTCTTTGAGCGAGCTAAAAAATTCCAGATGCACCGGCGCAACCGTGGTGACTACGGCAAGGTCATGGTGCGCGAGCTTGCCCAGATCGCGAATTTCACCGGCATGGTTCATGCCCATCTCCACCACGGCCAGGTCGTGCTCGGCTTCCAGCTTCAGCAATTGCAGCGGCAATCCAATATGGTTGTTAAGATTGCCTGAACTTTTCATTACGCGGAAGCGCGTGGCCAGAATGTGCGCGAGAATTTCCTTGGTCGTAGTCTTGCCGGCTGAGCCGGTCACCGCGAGCAGCGGTTTGCCCCAGAGTCTGCGCGCGGCGGCGCCTAAAGATTGCAGCGCTTTCAAAGTGTCTTCCACGCGAAGCAGACGGGAAGGATCGCCGGCAACTTTCTTGCTCGCCTGGATCACCGCTCCCACAGCGCCTTTGGCCAGCACGGCCTCAACATACTCATGGCCGTCAAAACGGTCGCCCTGAATGGCGATAAACAAATCTCCCGGGTTCAGCGTGCGCGAATCAATGGAATAGCCCATGGCGACGGCTTCCTGGTCACACTCGCCTTTGGCTCCAACGAACTCGGCGATTCGCCACAACGGCAGTTTCATTGCGCATCTCCCCCCTTGGAGTAACTCATCTGTTGTAGCGCGTCCCGGGCCACCTGCACATCATCGAAAGGGAATGTACCTTCGCGCGTGATCTGAACTTTCTCATGTCCCTTGCCGGCAATCAACACCACGTCACCGGGCATGGCCTCAATCAGCGCCAATCGTATAGCTTTTTTGCGGTCTGGCTCAACTTCATGACGAGCTTTGGTTTTTTGCAGTCCGGGCAGAGCGTCGGCAATAATCTGCTGCGGATCTTCACTGCGCGGATTGTCAGAGGTAAGCATGACAAAATCACTGCCTCGGCCCGCAGCTTCCGCCATGAGCGGGCGCTTGGTGCGATCACGATCACCGCCGCAGCCAAACACAGTAATTACCCGGCCTAATCCTAGTCCGCGACGGACAAAATCGCGGGCAATCGCCATGAGATTGCGCAGCGCGTCATCTGTGTGCGCGTAGTCCACGACAACCGTGAAGGGTTGGCCGCAATCCACTTTCTCAAAACGGCCTGGCACCTGCTTGAAGTGGCGGATGGCTTCAGCAATTTGCTGCAGAGAAAACCCACAGGCATAGATGGCCGCAGCCGCGGCCAGAATGTTATAAACGTTGATCCCGCCGATCAGCGCAGTTTCAATTTTGGTTATGCCGTCGGAAGTGACCAGATCAAAGGTAGTGCCATCCAGCTTTAGTTCGATATTCGTTGCACGGAAGTCGCCGTTTTGGATTCCATACAGAATCACACGCTCGCTTTTTACAGCCTTGGTATGGGCCAGCGTCACGCCATATTCATCGTCGGCGTTGATGACGGCCGCGCGCGGCGGACGCGTTCCGCAGCCAAGAAACAAAATACTCTTGGCTTCAAAGTAACTATCCATGTCCCGGTGGTAATCCAGATGGTCCCGTGTGAGGTTGGTGAAGATGGCCACTTCATACGGCACACCCCACACGCGCTCCTGCGCCAGCGCGTGCGACGAGACTTCCATCACGGCGTGCGTGGCTCCGGCGTCCACGGCTTCAGCAAAAATCTGATTCAGCTCCAAAGATTCCGGTGTGGTGTGCGGCGAGGGTAGAACTTTGAATAATGCGGCTCCGGCTTTCTGTGCTGCGCCTTCTTGCCGGACAGGCACGTGATATTCAATCGTTCCGATCAGCGCGGACTGTCTGCCACAGTGCCGTAAAATGGATTCGCAAAGAAATGTTGTGGTGGTTTTGCCGTTGGTTCCGGTTACACCGATGATCTTGAGCTTCTCTGCGGGATTGCCATAAAAATTGGCGCTCATGCGCGAAAGCGCGCGGCGACCGCTGGGGATTACTGCCCAGGGCACATTCTTTCGATGATGCTCTGACGCGGAGTCGGTCACCACGGCAACCGCTCCATGTTTCAACGCCGTGTCGATGTAGCGATTGCCGTCACTACTTTCACCGCGCATGGCCACAAAGACCCAGCCGGGCTGTATGCGCCGCGAGTCGTAGTCCAAACCAGAAATTTCCGGGTCGCCACCGCTGTGTGAGACGCCTAGTCCGCGCAGCAGTTCAGAGAAGTTCATTTGCTCTAGATTATATTCAAAATCGTAGTCAACGCTTTTTTCTGCAATCCCGAGCTTAAGCGAGGGAGCCCTATGGCAACAACTATCTATCGGAAGAGATAGATAGTCGCGGAAATATTCAAGAGTTTCGTGCCGATAGGGCTCCCTCGCTACGCTCGGGATGTAGAAAAACGCTCGGAATGTAGTTTCGCCGGGAGCTGCTTCAGCCTCTTACACGCTTCCGCCAGCTCAGCGTCAGTCTTGGCAAAACAGAATCGAACAAGGTTCTCGCCACCATCGCCATGGTAGAAAGCTGATCCTGCCACGGTCGCTACTCCGGTTTTGTCGAGAAGATAAAGCGCTTTGTCGCGGCTGGTTTTGCCGGGAAGAATGGAGACATCTGCCAGCACGTAATAGGCGCCCTTGGGTACTGATGGCGTTAAGCCAATTTCCCGCAGCACGCTGCAAAGCTGGTCGCGCTTCTGCACGTACTCTTTGCCAATCTCGTCATAAAAACTTTGTGGCAGTTGCCGGATGCCTTCAGCCACGCCAATCTGCAACGGTGCCGGCGCGCATACATAGATAAGGTCGTGAAAATAGTTAATGCCCTGGGCCCAGCGGCTATCGCATACGGTATAGCCGATGCGCCAGCCCGTGATGCTAAACGTCTTGGAATAGCCGGACATGGTAATGGTCCGTTCACGCATGCCGGGAAGCGTGGCGATGCTGATGTGCCTGCCTTCGTAAATAAAGTATTCGTAAATCTCGTCCGTGAAAACGAACAGATCATGCCGCTGGGCAAAGGCGGCAATCCATTCCATTTCCTCGCGGGTAAAAATTTTCCCCGTAGGATTGCCCGGCGAGTTCAACAAAATGCCCCGCGTACGCGGCGTAACTGCGCGCTCCAGATCTTCCGGGCTAAAGGTCCAATCGGGTGCGCGCATGGTTACAAAAAGCGGGACAGCCTCCACGGCCACCAGCGTGTTCAGGTGGTAGCCATAAAAAGGCTCGAAGAGAATCACTTCGTCGCCGGGATTCAGCAGCGCCAGCGCCGCCGCATAAAATGCTCCTGTGGCTCCGGAGCCTACAATGACTTCTGTTTCGGGATCGCACTCAATGCCGTTGAAGCGCCGCATTTTTTCTGCGATGGCCTCGCGGATCGGCCCCAGGCCTTCAGCGCGCGTATAGCTATTGATGCCGTTGTCCATGGCCTGCTTCGCGCCGGTACGCACTGGCTCGGGAACTTCCGTGTCGCAGACACCCTGCGCCAGATTGATGCCCTGCACGCGGTCACAGGCAATGGACATGGCGCGAATCTCAGACTGCACGGTACGGTTGGCGCGGTGGCTCAGGGAAAGAGGCATGGGGCTCCTTGCAACTCCTGCATCATTGTAAATCTGCAATAAATACGTGAAAAGGGCGGATGACGTGAAGAGCGCGCAGCAGCCAGTATGTCGTCTGAAATCAGCAGTAAAGTTGCAGCGGCATGGGAGTTCGTGAACTTGAAAAAGAACCTTAAGCTTAGTCATTCTTAACCAGGCATTGGTCCGGCACACCCGTATTGGTACATGACCAGATGGTTCGGATAAAAACCTCATTCCCGCCGATAGGTATCGACACAGAACAGGCGAACGGCGGCAAACCTAAAAGGCTGCGGTATCCGCGATGTTTGCCACTTCAGAGGAGTTGTACAAATGCCACTTATGCAGTGTGAGGTTGAGCACCAATGCTCTGAGAATCTTCCCATCCAGTTAACCAACAAAGAAATGCTCATAGCCCGAGCCAACAAAATTCTCATTGTTGATGACGATCGCGACTTATGTCTTGGTCTCCACATCCGTCTCAGGGCATACAGTTACGATACCTGCTTTGCTCATGATGCAACTTCTGCCGTCAGCACGGCGCTCTCCGAAATGCCCGACCTGATCCTGCTGGATATAGGCTTGCCCGGCGATGACGGCTACGCGGTTTTACATCGGATGAGCGCATTTCCCCAGCTTGTGGGAATTCCGGTCATCGTTATGTCTGGCCGCAATCGCATTACGCACGAGAAAGTTGCCATGGATGCGGGCGCCAGCCGCTATCTTCCCAAACCAATTGATAATCTGCGGCTGCTCTCCGGCATTCGCACGCTGTTGCGCTAGAGGTGAGTTGGCTTTTTTTAAAGGGAAAATTTCTTCGTCGTGCCTCTGTAAGAAGCAGGGGCACGGCGGCAGCCCGTAACAAATAACTAAAGGTGACGCCTGTTTGTAAACTCGATCAGCGCACCCAGTTTTGCCCGGGCCGCGCCGGAGTCAATCGACTGCACCGCCAGCGGCATGGCTTCTGCCAATGAGTCGGCGCGATTGGCGGCAACCAGCGCGGCGGCGGCGTTCATGAGCACAATATCGCGGCGTGCGGACTTTTCGCCGTCCAGCAGCTTCCAGATAATATCGGCGTTGGTCTTCAGGTCGCCGCCGGCAATGGCGCTCATGGGCGCAAGCTCCAGCCCAAACTGCTCCGGCGTAACTTCATACACGCGGACCCACTCGCCGCGCACCTCGCCAATCTTCGTCGGCCCGCTGATGGAGATTTCATCCAGCCCGTCTTTGCCATGGACCACCAGCGCACGCTGCAGTCCCAGCAGCTTGAGCGCCTGCGCCAGTTTTTCCACCAGGTCTTCTGAATACACGCCCACCACCTGCGCTGACGCTCGTGCGGGATTGGTTAAAGGTCCAAGCAGATTGAAAACCGAACGCAGTGGACGCAGATCTTTGCGCGCCGGCTGCACGTGTTTGGTCGCCGAGTGCATGGCCGGAGCAAACATAAAAGCAATTCCAATTTCCCTGAGACAGTC
>DASZMF010000294.1:0-3749 GCA_035552035.1 Candidatus Angelobacter sp. | reverse complement strand
TGTGCCAGTGAATGCAGACATGCCAGCGTCCAGTGCAGAGCTGCGGCGGCAATCCAGGCAGCGAACCTTGCCAGCGGTATAGAAACATAGCTCAAGGCAATTGCGGCCACACCTGCGTTAAGCATGATTCCAGCACAGGGCAAGACCAGCAAATTCGCAGGTAAACCCACAAGAGACGCGCGATGGAAATACGCGCGCATGGGCAGAACCAGAACCGCTTGAGTAATTGCGGAAATCAAGAGTAGTTCGTACAGCCTTAGAGCCACAGTCGCGCTGCCAGTCACCATGATTCGCGCCAGTGATCTTGCAAAACGGCTCGCGCCAAATAATTGCGCGACCCGTCCCACGATCAAGCGCAGATCCAGCCGAAACTGAGCTAGTTTTGGCTCAAGCCCCAGATCGTAGCCAGTGGAATCAAAGTGCAGCAGCGCCTGTCGATATCGCGTGGATGTCCTGTCTAGAACCGGTAAGCTGATTCCGGTAATAGCCAGCAGGGCAAGAAAGGTCAGTTGAAATCCAGCTTCGAACAACGCCATCGGTGAGAAAACAAGAACCGCCAGCGCCGCAAAGCCCGTTGCGTTCAGCCCGCTGCGATCACGGTAAAGCAGCCGCGCAATCAGAAACAATGAGAGCATGAGCACCGCTCTCATAATCGGCACGCCCATGCCAGCGATATACGCATAGAAAACAGAGAGCGCGATAGTCAACAGCGAAGCCGCCCACTGTGGCAGCAGCAATCTGCGTGCCAGCCAGAACACGGCGAATGCCAGTATCCCAACGTTCATGCCGGAGACTACCAGCAGGTGATACACACCGGTCTGCTGAAATTCTTCGCGGACATTGCGGAGTAGCAGCGAATCGTCGCCCACGATCATGGCGGAGAAAATGGCCGCGTCTTCACGGCTCCACAGGCCGCGTTCACGAATATGCGCCAGAATACTCTGCCGCATGCGGCTGCGCCAGAAACCCAAACGACTGCCCGATGCGCCGGGCAACACTTCTATCTCTTCCGCCTTGACTGACGCCAGTGTGCTGATGCCCAGGCCGCGCAGGTAGCCTTCATAATCAAAGGCGCCGGGATTGCGAAAATTGCGCGGCAGGCGCAGCCTGGCCGTCAGCCTGATCCGGTCGCCATAAGCCAGGCGGGGAAGATGCGGCGCATCGGATCCGTCCACGTCCTCCGCGGTTTCATAAGAGCTCTCATGCGAAAAAACAGTAGCGCGGATTCCCACAGGCTGAGTGAACTTAAGATCGCCCAGCGAGATGCTCTCAGTCTGGAAATCAAAGCGCTCACGCGGACCGCCACCGGCAAGCAGTGCGCCGTCATTGGTAACATGCGCGACAATTTCTACCTGCTCGGTGCTGAGGAATTCCTGCGGCGGAATCACAACACGGGGCACTGGCGACGCAACACGCGCAAACGCTCCCACACAAATCAGCGCCAGAACCACTGATGCCTGCGCTGGCCGCAAGCTCTTAATCGCCAACGCGGCAAAAGCGCATAGAGCTAGCCCAGCGGCTGCCCATCCCCAAAGCGCCGGAGAACGTTGCAGATGTCCAGCAAGCCATATTCCACCAGCAAATGCCGTAGCCGCCAGAACAAGAGGGGCGCGTGATTGGGCTTTCGTCTGCAAGCGGCGTTCAGGATCTGCGGAGAGAATCATACCTATCCGCGCAGCTTTATAAAAAGCAAAATTAGGTAGAAACTGCAAAAAGAGTTGTAAAAGAAAAGATTAGATGGAGCTACAGAAAGGCGCTAGCGCGCCAGCCGTACAACACTCTCAATGTGGAAGGTCTGCGGAAAGAGATCGACCATGTGGACTTCTTCCACGTGATAGCCGGTTTCAAGAAAGAGCCGTATATCGCGCGCGAGCGTTGCGGGATCGCAGGAGACATACACGATTCGCTTTACCCGCAATGCGGCTAGCAGCTGCGTAACCTTAGCTCCCAGGCCAGCGCGCGGAGGATCCACCACCACTAACTCCGGCTGCATGTTGATGCATCGCGGCAGAAATCCTTCCGCTGTGCTGAGCACCGGCACAACATTTTTTACGGCGTTGGCCTGCAGATCAGCGGATGAAGCCGGAGATGACTCCACGGCAAATACCTGGTCAAAGCGTTTGGAGAGATGCGTGGCAAACAGGCCCACGCCAGCGTACAAGTCCATGGCAATTCTGCCATGGAAGTCGCCCACCACGGTCTGCACCAGCTCGCGGGTAAGGAATCGATTGACCTGGAAAAATGATCCTGCGCTTACGCGGAAAGATTTTTCTCCCACCTGATACGGCAGCGCGGTATCGCCCACGGAATATTTTGGCTTTTCGCTGCCGGGTTCAGCTTCGCTTTCAGTAAAAAACGCGATGCCCTTGATCTCGGGCGCTTTGGCCTGCAGGACTGCCGCAAATTCGTTCATCTCCGGCGCGTCTGGCGACAGATAAATTTCCAGCACCATCTTGGTGTCGGCGTGGTCGGCAAAGAATTCTATCTCGGTAATGCCGGCGGGAACTTTGCCGAGATCACCCAGTTCCCACAGGTGCGTCAACATCCGATTGATGGCCGGTGAGCTAATGGGACACTGCTTGACCGGCAGCAGATCATGCGAGGCAGCGCGATGGTATCCAATGGCAAAGTCCGGGCCGCCGCGCACCTTGAGCCGCGAACGATTTCGATATCCCCAGGGCTCGCCAGCATGCGTAATGATGTCAGCCTTCCACTCCAGTTTGCCGTTGCGCAGCAATGTTTCTTTCAGAATTGCGCGCTTATTTTCCAGCTGGGCGGTGTAACCTGCGTGCTGGTAATGGCAGCCTCCGCAGGCGCCAAAATATTGGCACTGCGGCTCGGTGCGGTAGGGAGACGGCTTCAGAATCTGGTCGGCAGTGGCACGGGCGAAGCTGCTTTTTTCCTGGACAATGGTGGCGCTCACTTCTTCCGTGGGCAACACATAGGGCATGAACACCGTCTTCCCTTCAGGAAGGCGGGCAAGACCATCGCCGCCATAGACGAGCTTTTCTATTGTCAGGTTCACAGGTAAAAGAGGCTGAGACGTGGAATTTTAGCCTTTTCGAACAGACGTTTGTGCATAAATTGTTTTTGCAATTGCTCTATCTGTACGCCGGGCATTTTGCTGCGATATGGAGCAATTTCGCGGTCAGCCTCAGTACGCAGCGTAAACAACTCATTTTCCGGGGTGGTCATGGTCAAGGCGGCAAGCAGTCTTTCTTCCAACACGGTGAGCCGCCGTTCCAGATCCTCCAGGCTAATCTTGGCTGCCGAACTCATGGCAGACGCTAAGTCCGTAAGTGTAACAGCACATTCTTCCGCCACCAATATTACTGCGGCAGCCGATTGTACCTGACGCAGCCTCTGCGCGTTACCAGTAAAAAACCGCGCGATTTCTTCCTGCTCCATGCCCAGCCCGGTGCTGGGTTTTTCCGGCGCGGTGCCGACGGCCGCTTCCTTCATCTCTTCCGCCGCTGTGAGCACGGCCTGAGAGCAATACGCTAACCCATTGATTTTCTGTGCCTTAGATGGCTTGCGCTCATATTTGTCAAAGGCCTCATCAATCCCGCGCAGCACGGCTTCCAACGGAATGCCAGCGTCTTTCCAGGTGGTCATCAAGGCCCAATCGAGCGTAGAGACGTTGATAAGAGTCCCTCGCCGGCGGCAAAAGTGCTCTTCAATTTCCGTGTAGTAATTAAAATAATTTTCCACGGCAGGTTGTCAGGACGCAGGCTTTTGTTTTTGCGCGG
>DASZMF010000293.1:0-3564 GCA_035552035.1 Candidatus Angelobacter sp. | reverse complement strand
ATCCTCAAGGTATCACGATAGCTGTATTGAGATCCGAAATCTGCTGGCGCAATGTACCGGCCCGCAAACACGGATTTTCTTTTTTGGTATCGGTATGCCAGTAGGGCATGAGAACATGATGACTCAGTTTGAAGAGGAAGATCATGCATTGCATTTCTTCAATGACGTCCTCTTGCGGTCGTTTCCACACCTGAAAAATTTGCGGCTGGCAAAGATCGGCTTCAGTGGTGGTCTTCATGAAAATATGTCGCCGACTGCTCTGAAAGTTTCATTTCAAGAGAATGATTTTATTGGCGACTCTGAGCGGAACTGGCATGGAATGTATCCTAAGCCTGTTTCAGCAGTGATTGACTGTAAAGCTGGCAGTCTGATGGTTGGTGTGACGGATTGAAGAGTTTGCATCAAAATAGAAAAGATGTAAGCAAGGCGCCTCGCGGCGCCTTTGTTTGTTTCATCCCAAAATTCCTGCATGCCTTGTGCCTCTGCTTCTGAAACACATCAGCATAAGCGCGCCTTTTTCAAAATTTAAATTTTTATGGCTTGAGCTTAGGACAAATGCTGAGCACTGCGTTTAAGAAAGTGTGAAGTCGAAATCGCACATGCTGGCGGTTGAACTTCCTTGGAGGAACTATGAAAGTAAATGTAATACTCGTGGGGGCTCAACCAGATGAACAGACTCCCCAGGCTGCCATTTATTCCGTTACACCAGCCGGTCAGATCGGGAAAAAGCTGGCTACGATTGAAAAAGGCTCCGTGGAGATTCCTGCTGACGTGGTCAAACACAAGCAGGTAATCATAGCGGTGGGCCCGGATACTGCGGACGCAATGCGGTTAGATGCAGGGGCTTTGTTTCAATTCCGCCTGGCCGATCAACTGCCAACCTTGCAGAAGAATCCTGTACTTGAGGTTCCCAGTCAAAGATGGAGATTGTGGCTGAGATTGCGGATCTGCGTTGCCGGCAGTATCCGTAAGTGTTCTCCAATTATCTTTGAGCCAGCCGCCATCCGGCGGGGTGCGCTTGCCAGAATTCCATTCCCGCCCTTTGAGGTTTGTTTCCCCATGTGCAACGGAGTGGTGGAAGTTTGGGAACAAACATGCTGCTGCTTCCCGTTTGTGACTTTTGAATTGCCGTCGATCATCAAACGCATCAAGAACCTTGTGGACCGGGAGCCACTCAAGTTTCCTCCACCGCCGCCGGGTGATCCTGGCCTCATTGACCATGCCACCCTGCAAAATATTGACCGGGCGCTTGCGTTGGGACATGTAGATTCTTCCGTTGTCCCGAATACAGAGTTATATGCTGATTTGCTGACGCTGCAGAGTCTGCCGGCTGATCAGGCTCTTCAGTATTTACAGCTACATCCGCCATTCTGGCCGTTCCTTTGCCGCTGTACTTCTGCAAAGAAGGGTGAAACGGTCCTGAATCCAGATGGCTCTTTCAACTTCTGCTTCAATGAATTTCCAATTCTTCTGTTCAACTGCCGTAAAAGCTATTTCTATAAGGTAAAGCAGTTTCAGAATGGCCAATGGGTCTATGTGTATGACGGCGTTGCTTCGCATCAGTATTTCAATGCTGACCAGTTTGCCAGTCTCTTCACGTTTCGGGGGCAGTCATGCGGCCAGCAGCCTCCGCCTCCGGGAGAAGACTTTGCCACGCTGCAGACCATTGGGATCACTCCTAGCTATGAACTCAACAGTCACTACGCCGGACAAAATGCAGCAGGCGTAGATCTCACACAGACGGGCGCCACCAATCTTCTTGCACCGCCTTCTGATGCAGGCCTTCTGCTAGTAATGGTGCTCCATGGGGTTTGACGCTGAATCTTCAACTTTATTTTCATGAAGGTCTGCAGTCGCCGGACATTGGCGCTGTTTATTACCGGCTGAGCGTTGTCGCTTCAGACAACAACGGTAATCCTTTGGGCGGAGCAACTCCCCAGTCCCTTCACGACAGCGTTACCTGGACAAAATTTGTCGAGGTGGGCGGACAATTTCAGACTGAGCCCGTCCTTCTGGGGCCCAATCTGGTCAATGGCGCTGGCGACCTCTTCACCATTCCATACGGACCGGATTGGGAAAACGGCCAGTTCCATCAAATTTTGGACACCGCGCCCTTTGCTAACCATAACGTGTCTGGCAATCCCCGCTACATGGTGGTGCTGGAATTGTTTGATGCCAATGGAAAACGGATTGTTCCTCAGGGAGCAAAAGCACGGCTTGGCGGCGTGGCAACCGACATCGAAAAGCCGTTTAATTTCCTCCGCTTGATGTCGGCTTCCGGACCAGGCAGCACTGCCACTGTGCCGTTCGCGTCTCTTACCCATCTGTTCTGGTTTGACAATCGTTCATGCTTCGGCTCGATTGAAGACTTTGACGTGAACGGAATAGCCGGCTCTGAAGAGTGCCAATTCCTGAAAGGAACAGCCGATTCCCAGTTCCAGGTTGGCTATCGTGCCTTTCATGCTGTGATGGGAGATAGCAATCCTCCTTCGCGGACCTTCATGGAGTCCTACTCTGTTACCTATCAACAGGGACTCAATGGGCCTTCAGGCACGCTCGTAAGCGGTGGTGATATCAATGAGCCAGCCTCAATGTTTGGAGGATCAAACGTAAAGACTCCGGCGGTTACATTCCAGTCATTGCTGGGAGATCAAACAGCCTGCAGCTTTGCCATCAATCTGAAGATAGCTGCTAAACACACCAACGGTTCAAGGCGTCTTTCCGAGTACGACGTGCCTGTAGAAGCCGCAGTCGCAATTGAAATAGTGTAATGCGTGCAGGGAACAGCGCTGCAGCCCTGCCTGGGCTGCGGCGTTTTCCTTGCCTTCAAGCCAGCAAGCGGTTCAAGGAATGCTTGCTCATGCAAGCAATTTGAGTTCACCAAACTGCGTGTTGTAAAGAAAGCGAATGAACTTTTACGAATTAATAGTTGGCATTCTCTGTGTGTGGCGTCTCAGCCATTTGCTTGCCAGTGAAGATGGCCCGTGGAAAGTATTTGCCCGTTTGCGGTTTTTTGCCGGAAACGGCTTTTGGGGGACCCTGTTCGATTGCTTTTATTGCGTGACTTTGTGGATCGCGGCTGGGGTAAGTTTTTTATTTGATCACCAGTGGAAAGCCCAGTTGGTGTTGTGGCTGGCACTTTCTGCCGGCGCGATTCTGGTGGAACGTCTTACTACGCCTCAACCGACAGCGTTGGGTCCGTTTTACACGGAGGAGGAAAAACAAAATGTGCTGTAACAAGCAAAGATTTCAATATCAGCAAATGCTCGGGTTAAAAAACCAGAAATCGTTCGATGTACAGAAACCACCGGTATCGGCCCCACAAATATCGGTAGCTCAGCAGCGTTTAACCGCGCATTTTGAATACACAGGCAAAACAGCCCTGACAGTGGTGAGCCCCGCCACTGGCAAGCACTATCGCTTTGCCAAGCCCGGCGCACGACTTGAAGTGGATATGCGTGATCGGGCATGGCTCACTTTTGTGCCGAACCTGAAATCGATTTTCTAAAAAACACAGAAACCATTTGGGCTGGTTGAGATTAATACGCTGCCCCTTGCTCGCTT
>DASZMF010000292.1:0-1578 GCA_035552035.1 Candidatus Angelobacter sp. | reverse complement strand
CGGCAGTTCCTTATGCTCCAGATATGCGTGATGCACGCGCGGACTCGTTTTAAGCACGCCACGTATTGCTGCTGCCGGATTATTCTCAGCCCTGCCGGTGATGATGCCGTACAAGAAGACCTGCCCGCACATCTGGACAGCCCTATGCGCTATCTCATGCGCTTCACGGCTTTCTATCGTCCTCGCCATGTCTAGCACGTCTTTGGCTGTGATGGCGTTTATCGGCTTGTGGCCGAGCTTAGGAAATATGTCTTTTTGTAATCGCTGATTCACCTGATGGGCATAATAATCTGTCCAAGAACTGCTCTTTGTTTCATGCCATTCAAGTGCGATATGCTGAAAACTGTTATTGTTGGCAACGACTTTCTTCCGCTGTTGTTCGCGGTGGAAAGCAACCGGGTCTATACCTTCCGCCAGTAATTTGCGGGCTTCGAAGCGCCTGTCTCTAGCTTTTGCGAGTGAAATTTCAGGGTAGGGGCCAATCGTCCATACCTTCTCTGTCATCTCATGATGGTATTTCATGCGCCAGATTTTTACGCCGCTTGGCTTTACGTGTAAGTATAGACCATCGCCATCGCCCAGTTTCCGGGCTTTTGATTCAGGTTTTGCGTTTAATACTATGGTTGCTGTGAGCTTCATGCGGGGTACGCCCTTTTTTGGAGTGTTAAAAAACACGGGCGTACCCCGAAACGTACCCCCGTGGTGGCAGGAATCAGTGAAGTTTCCTGAAACCACGAGGTAGAATCTATCAGATAAAATCGTTATTCCAAAGTAGGTTACGGAGCGTTATGGAACGTCCTGCTACATGAGTTTGGTGGAGGAGGAAGGATTTGAACCTTCGAACTCCGAAGAGGGCAGATTTACAGTCTGCTGCCATTGACCACTCGGCCACTCCTCCACATTTCAAGATACTATTCGCTTGGCCTCTCAGGGCCAACGCCGTACACTTGAGGCGACTCTAACTAATCCACGGGCTTACGCATGTCAAACCCTAAGCATAAGGCGAAGGCCGAAAACAAATCCCGCGCTTACTGGCTTTACGGCCTCCATACGGTGCGCGCGGCGCTTGCAAACCCCCGAAGGCAGGTTCGGCGGCTTGTGGCCACGACGGCGGCGCTTGAGAAGCTTGCGGGGGCATGGGAGGAGCGCAAGCTGGGGCCTGAAAAAATACAGTCCGAAGCGCTTGCCCGCCTGTTGCCGGAAGGCGCCGTGCATCAGGGCGCGGCGGTTGAGGTGATGCCGCTGCCGGAGCTGGCGCTTGAGGAGTATCTTGCAGGTGCGAAGGAAAAGCGTCCGCTCCTACTGCTCGATCAGGTGACCGATCCTCATAATGTAGGCGCTATACTGCGAACCGTGGCGGCATTTGCGGCGGGAGCGGTCATATTGCCGCGCGATCATGCGCCGCAGGAATCGGCGGTGCTGGCGAAGGCTTCGTCCGGCGGGATTGAGATAGTGCCGCTTATCTATGTGGGCAATCTGGCGCAGTGTATGGAAACACTTAAGAAACATGGCTATTGGTGCGCCGGGCTTGACGCAAAGGCGCGGCAAACGCTGGCCAACGCAAAACTCGGAGCTGCT
>DASZMF010000291.1:0-2563 GCA_035552035.1 Candidatus Angelobacter sp. | reverse complement strand
GTGTAGATGATACGCCGCCACCGCGCCGTGGATTGTTTGGCAGAAGAAGCAATCATTCTGTGATGACACGTAGGTCGCAATTAACTCTCGTTCGCCTGGTGATAGAGAATTGCTTCCGCGCAGAAGCACTTCGGCCAATTGATTCAGAGGTTTTGCCGTCTCGGGCCTGAACAACATAGGGCCAAGAATGCCGGGAACGCCATCGGGAAAAGTAATGTGGGACATCGTGAGCTACCTGCGACTCTAACCGATGCGGAGTTTCCGGTAAAGATAGATTTCAGGCTCCAACTTTAGTTGGAAATAGAAGCTGCTTTTCAGCAATTGCCGATGACGATCCAAAGGATCGGTATTTCCCGTCACAGGAGGCACTTGCAAAACGTAAAACGCGCAAAAATTCACTTTAAAACATAAAGGTTAGAAATGTTTTGAAGAAGGGCCTTTGCCGATGTAAGATTTTGTCGCCAAACAAATATTCAAAACATCGAAGAAGGCCCTTTTTGAAGAGTACATCGCAGGATCAATTGACGCAATTCAGCAACTTGTTGCAGACCGAGTTATTCCCGATGCTGGAGTCGGTCGTGGGTGCCCTTAAGCAGGCAAGCCCGATTACTGGCCGCAGTCGTCAGCCTGGAGCCGCTATCACGCTTTGTGAAGGGCCGCCGCTCACACACCGGTCGCCGCCCGTCAAGCCGGCAATCACTGGCCACCGCGTTTTTTGCCAAAGCCATTTACAATCTGCCCAGCACGCGGCATCTGATCCAGCGTCTGCAGACTGACTCACAACTGCGCCGTCTCTGCGGCTGGAACACCGCCGGACAAGTGCCCACCGAAGCCACTTTCTCGCGCGCCTTCGCCGAGTTCGCCGCCGCCGGGTTGCCCACCAAAATACACGAGGCGCTGGTCCGGGACACCCAGCAGGATCGAGTGATTGGCTACATCGCGCGCGACTCCACCGCCATCGAAGCACGCCAGCGTCTGCCTGGCGACAACGCTAAAAAGCGACACAGCCAGAAGGCGGACAAGCCACCCGCGTATCCCAAATACAAAACAGCCAGCGGCGTTCATCAGCGTCGTCGGCACCGCAAAACCGGGTCGCACAAGCGTGCCAGGGCCTGTGAACGCGGGCCCCGGCTGCAACGCCAGCAACACATGACACTTTCAGAAATGATCGCTGAACTGCCGCAGGAGTGCAGCCTCGGCGTCAAGACCAGCAGCCAGGGTCACCAGCAATACTGGCGCGGCTTCAAACTGCACTGGGATATAGCCGACAGTGGACGCATCCCTATCAGTTGCCTGCTCACCGGTGCCAGCGTGCATGACTCGCAAGTGGCCATTCCCCTCATGCACATGAGTGCCGCCCGTGTCCGCTGGAAGTGCGAGGTGATGGTTTCCGGCCTGCCGGGTGAAGTTTGCTTTTGCAAACATGGACGCCGCTTACGACGCCCAGCTCATTCGCGCGCAGAGTCAGAAACTCGGCCACGAAGCGCTCATTCAGCCTAACCCCTCCCACGCCCGCTCGGCGCGGGAGAACGCCTTCAGTGAAGCAGAGAAGCAGCGCTTCAAAAAACGCACCATCGTCGAACAACTCAACGGCCGTCTGAAGGACGAGTTCGGAGGGCGATTCATCTATTTTCGCGGCGCCGCCAAAATCATGGCGCACCTGATGTTTGGTATCGTCGCGCTCACTGTCGATCAGTGGCTCCGGCTTAGGGGGTAACTCACGCCAACCCGCTCTTCCTCCCTCTGATTTTCTCCTGTCCTCCAGCGGCATCCTCCAGGCAAGTGCGCCTCCCGGCAGGGACCGAATTAGTTTCTTCAGTTCCCTCGCCCCGGTCTTCCTTCCTCCCTTACTCAACGACGTTGCTTGTCCACGGCCGCAAGTTGCTTTCCTGAGCGCAGAACCCTATATCGCTCAGCCCGTTAGCAACTTACAAACAAAGTGCTGGTTGTAGCGAAAGCCTCAAAACACCCGCATTTCTGTCAGCCAAAATGCAAAAATCCCAATAAAAGCGCTATTCGTCACAGCCGCCCACCCCTTGTCAACCCCGCTTTAGACTCGTTTTGCAAGACCATCACCAAGAGCGACTTGCAAAAGTCGAAAGAAAGGAGCAAACAAAAGTTACAGAAAATGATTTGAAAGAGGAGGAGCAACCGGGTAAGATGATGTGGCCAAACAATGACCTTACCCGGCGCCCTACTAGAGCTTACACCGAGACAACAGCTACTGGAATTTGCTCACGTGCTGCAAAGTAGTTTAATTCCGCGCCTGGAGAACGAGTTAGGTCCACTCGGCGTATCGGCCAGGCTATTGGTGGAGGTGCTGGAAGCGGTTCCTCTGCAACGCTGGCTGCCGCGCAACCGGCAGGGTCGTCCAAAGAAAACCAGAACCGCGCTGGCGGCCGCATTCCTGGCCAAAGCGGTGTATGGGTTCACCACCACACGGCAACTGCTGGAGCAGTTCCAGGTAGATCACCAGATGCGCCGCTGCTGCGGCTGGCGGCATGCTGCTCAGTTGCCACATGAAGCCACGTTCTCGCGCGCCTTCGCCGAGTTTGCAGACAAC
>DASZMF010000290.1:0-2376 GCA_035552035.1 Candidatus Angelobacter sp. | reverse complement strand
GCGCGGTGGGTGCTGTGTATCGCGTGATTCCTTTTGAGATCAAGACATTCCAGCAGTTGAATCTGCCTCAGGTTATTTCTCGCTTGTGCGACAAGCCTCGCGGACTGATCCTGGTGACCGGCCCTACGGGTTCCGGCAAGTCCACCACGCTGGCCGCCATGCTCGATAAGATCAATACCGAGCGGCACGATCACATTATTACCATTGAAGATCCGATTGAATTTGTGCACCAGAACAAGAGCTGCCTGGTGAATCAGCGTGAGGTCCACTCAGACACGCTGTCATTTACCAGCGCTCTGCGCGCCGCCCTTCGTGAAGATCCAGACGTGGTGCTGATCGGCGAAATGCGCGACCTGGAAACCATCGAATCGGCCCTGCGCATTGCGGAAACAGGCCACTTGACTTTCGGTACCTTGCACACCAATTCGGCTGCGTCCACAATTAACCGTATTATTGACGTTTTTCCATCACACCAGCAGTCGCAGATTCGTGCGCAGCTTTCCCTGGTATTGGAAGGAATTCTTTGCCAGACCCTGCTGCCGCGCGTCGGAGGACAAGGCCGTGCGATGGCCATGGAGATTCTGGTGCCCAATCCCGCGGTCAGAAACTTGATCCGCGAAGATAAGATCCACCAGGTTTATTCATCCATGCAATCAGGGCAGGACAAATTCGGCATGCAGACGTTCAACCAGGCGCTGGCGTCGCTCTATTTCCAGAAAGCCATCACGCTGGAGACTGCGTTGCAGCGTTCATCCATGCCGGACGAATTGCAGGACATGATTAATCGTGGTGTACAAGCACCCAAAACACCTGCCGCGGCCGCTGCTGCGCCGCGCAGATAGCAGCAGATAAAAGTTTTTCTCCAACTCCCCCGGTTGGTAGAAGTCGGTAGGCAAAAAGGACGAGAGGAGTCACCGTTATGCCGGTATTTACATTTACAGGGACTGACCCCCAGGGCAAAAAAGTTGCCGGGGAACGGTTAGCCGATAGCAAAGCCGCGGTCACCATGCAGTTGCGCCGCGAACGCATTACGCCGGGGGCCATTAAGGAGAAGGGAAAAGAGTTCAACCTTCCCAAGCTGGGTACCGGTAGTGTGCCGATTAAGGATACGGCCGTATTTTTCCGGCAGTTTTCCGTCATGATTGACGCTGGTCTGCCTCTGGTGCAGTGTCTGGAAATTCTGGCCGCAAACCAGGAAAACCAGGTATTCCAGAAGTGCCTTACAGGCGTCAGGCAGAGCGTGGAAGGCGGTTCAACGCTTTCGAACGCCATGCGTTTGTATCCCAAAATTTTTGATGACCTCACCACCAACATGATTGAGGCCGGCGAAGCGGGCGGTATTCTGGATACCATTCTGCAGCGCCTCGCCACCTACGTGGAAAAGGCCGTTAAGCTGAAATCGGCGGTGAAGTCGGCATTGATTTATCCGGTGTCGGTTATCTCCATCGCCTGTTTGGTTGTGGGCTGCCTGCTCAAGTTCGTGGTGCCGATCTTTGCCAACATGTTTGTGAGCATGGGCGTGGATCTGCCGCTGCCCACCAAGATTGTCATCGGGCTCAGCAACTTCGTGGGACGTTTCTGGTGGATCATGATCGGCTTTGCCATCATGGCATTCGTTGGCGTAAAGTACATCCGCAAAGACCCCAAGGGCCGTTACATGTTCGATAAAATGTTATTGAACCTGCCTGTCCTTGGCGGCGTGCTGCGCAAGATTGCTGTTGCGCGTTTTACCCGCACCCTGGGAACGCTCATCACCTCTGGCGTGCCGATTCTTGAAGGCCTCTCCATCACTGCAAGAACTTCCGGTAACGCCGTTCTTGAAGATGCGCTCATGAAAGTGCGTAAAGCGGTAGAAGAAGGCCGGACCATCGTGGATCCTCTGAAGGAATGCGGTGTGTTCCCCAACATGGTGACGCAGATGATCGGCGTGGGTGAAGCTACCGGCGCCATGGACGCGATGCTTCAGAAGATTGCTGATTTCTATGAAGACGACGTGGATGCGGCCACCAAGGACATGTTGACCTTGCTGGAACCAATCATGATCGGTTTCCTGGGCGTGGCCGTTGGCGGAATCGTAGTTTCGCTCTACATGCCGCTCTTCTCCATGATTTCAAAACTGGCCGGCTAATAATCGCGGACCAGCTTACCGGCAAAACTCTGACCCGCCTGTTCCAATAAGGCGGGTCTTAAACCAAATA
The DNA here is from genome assembly GCA_035552035.1 of Candidatus Angelobacter sp. GTDB lineage: Bacteria > Acidobacteriota > Terriglobia > Terriglobales > Acidobacteriaceae > Angelobacter. The sequence continues at coordinate 178 of DASZMF010000290.1, read as the reverse complement.
CTGGCATACAAGAACAGGGGAGATGGCAGACATTCGATTCAATGAGCGGGCGTGGCTGGCATGGCTTGTAAAAGTTCGTGTCATCGCAATAGCCTGTCTTCTTGCCGTTGAGTTGTTAATCGTCACCCTCACTCCGAATAATGTTCAGGTCCGTCTCTTTGAAACCATAATCATTGCC
>DASZMF010000289.1:0-1606 GCA_035552035.1 Candidatus Angelobacter sp. | reverse complement strand
GCACCAAGGACTTGGCGCTCACACTCGGCGCTTTCGATCGCGGCATCATCAACGGTCTGGGTGTGGACGGAGTAGGCTGGCTGACACGCATTACTTCGCGTGTTTCCATGGTTTGGGATTCCGTGATCGTGGATGGACTGGTAAATCTGTCGGCGCGAATCGTCTGGGTTCTCAGCTACCCCGTGCGCATGCTGCAGACCGGACGGGTATCGCGCTACGCATTGTTTATGTTGCTCGGTGTGCTGATTTTCCTGGGATATTATTTCCGGGCTGCGGGACTCACGCTGACAAACTTGTTGCACTAGAAGGCGAGGCGGGCAGATGGAATTTTACAATACCCATATCCTGACGGTGGTGCTGTTTACCCCGCTGGGGGGATCGTTGTTGCTGCTGTTCGTGCCGCGCGACAGCGTGACCGCGCATCGTGTCATCGGCAACGCGTTCGCTATGCTGGGCCTGGTCGTTTCGCTGCCCCTGATCTGGCGCTTCAGCCTGGATCCGGGCGCGCCGCGCTTCCAGTTTATGGAAAATGCCAACTGGATTCCCTCCATCGGCGCACATTACACGCTGGGCATCGACGGCATCAGCCTGCTGCTGGTGATTCTGACTACTCTCCTGGGCGCGATTTCTATTCTGTCCTCCTGGAGCGCCATCAAGATTCGCACCAAGGAATATTACCTGCTCTTTTTGCTTTTGCAGGTGGGCATGCTGGGCGTTTTCATGTCCCTGGACTTTTTCCTCTTCTACATGTTCTGGGAAGTGATGCTGGTGCCGATGTATTTCCTGATCGGCGTGTGGGGCAGCGATCGCCGCCTGTATGCGGCCATTAAATTCTTCCTGTATACCCTGGTCGGTTCGGTCATCATGTTGCTGGGAATTTTGGCGTTGTATTTCAAGGCGGGAGGCGGCACCTTCGATATTCCTACGCTGCTGGCTGCCGCGCAACAATTTGACACGCACTCGCAAGTGCTGCTGTTCTGGGCATTCTTTTTTGCGTTCGCCATCAAGGTGCCGATGTTTCCCTTCCACACCTGGTTGCCGGACGCGCACACGGAAGCGCCCACGGCCGGTTCGGTTATTCTGGCCGGCGTTTTGTTGAAGATGGGCACGTACGGTTTCATCCGGTTCTCACTGCCGCTGCTACCGCAAGACGCCGCCGCGCGGCACAAAATTGTAACCATCATGCTGGTCGTTTCGGTAATCGGCATTTTGTACGGCGCGCTGGTCTGCATGATGCAGAAAGACATGAAGAAACTGATCGCCTACAGCTCGGTCAGCCATTTGGGATTCTGCACGCTGGGAATTTTCGCTCTGACCCCACATGGACTGTCCGGAAGCGTATTGCAGCAGCTGAACCACGGAATTTCCACCGGCGCGCTGTTCTTGTTAATTGGAGTGCTCTACGAACGCCGTCACACTCGATTAATTTCCGAGTTTGGCGGGCTTTCCACGCCGATGCCCAATTTCGCGGCCATTTACATGATCGCCACGCTTAGTTCGCTGGGCTTGCCGCTGCTCAACGGATTCATCGGAGAGTTCACTATCCTGCGCGGCACTTATGAAGTCAGCATCAAGTACACGGCGTGGGCCACGATCGGAATCATTC
>DASZMF010000288.1:0-4282 GCA_035552035.1 Candidatus Angelobacter sp. | reverse complement strand
AATCACGCGGTCACGCAGCAACTCCACCGCAACCCAGAAGAACGGAGCCAGGAACAGCGGACGCCTATTCCCCAGCGACGATCGGCGCGCCATGAGCACCACTAATAATCCAAAGATACCGTGATGCACGCCCATAATCAGGCCGTAGCCCAGCGTGATAAGTACAGCCACGGGCACTGGAAGTCCGCCATACGTGTTCATCACCGGGTAAACCCAGTAGCACGTCCCCAGATACCAGACGATGCCGCAGAACCACCCAATGACAAATCCCTGCCACAGCGTAAAAGGACGCAGCGAGCGGCCTTCGGAATCCAGCATCTCGCCTTCGCCGCCCCGGCCGCGTAGCAGCGCATAAAGCAAGGGGGCGATGGCTATCCAGCAAAGGAAATAGAGGTTGAGCTTGGGAAAAACAAGGATCTGCAGGCCGCTGGAGAGCAGCGCGAGAATCCAGGCTCTTGAGGGAATGTGGCGCACTAAGAAAATATTTTAACAAACCCATATTTCAGCCGACGCAGCTTTCCTTTGATTCCTCTCTGTTACAGGACTACAATTGCACTCGTGAACTTCCTGGTCCACCATATTCTGCCGCTTTTCGAATACACGTTTCTTGCCGGACTAATAGGAGCCGTGCCGGTGATTATTGTTACGGCCATCAAGACAGCCCAGAGCATGTTCGAACACGAATAGGCAAACGGACGGGAAAGGAAATTGAGGAATTTGCACGGCCCTGCCAACAGGCGCTTGTTGCGCGCCCTGATTGGTAGAGGCCGTTATTAATTTTAAAATGTCAGAAGGCTCAGGAGTAGTCTCCCCACTTTCGAACCGGGTGCGCATTGTCGTTGCGACCTCGGTCATGCTCACCTTCATTTCCTACTGGCGCGCTGCCGCCATTGTGCTGAATGATCTGGGCTCATCCGCCTTCTATGCCGGCGGCATTGCCGAGGAGGCCGTAGGTAAATCAGCGCCATGGTTCATCCTGGGCGTTATGCTGTTTGCTTTTGCCGTGCGCTCGGTTTACGTGGAAAGCTGCTCCATGTTCACGCGCGGCGGCGTGTACCGCGTGGTAAAAGAAGCGCTCGGCGGGGCGTTTGCCAAGTTCAGCGTTTCCGCGCTGATGTTTGATTACATCCTCACCGGCCCCATCTCGGGCGTTTCTGCCGGACAATATATTTCCGGCCTGATCAACGAATTCTTTTCCGCCGCAGGCGCGCATGGCTGGATCCCGCAGGCCATGTACAAAATGTTTCATGGCACGCCACAGCTGAACGTAAACCACACGGCCGCCGCTTTCGCCGTGCTTGTGACTTTGTATTACTGGTGGCAGAACATCAAGGGCATTGAAGAATCCAGTGATAAAGCCCTGCGGGTAATGCAAATCACCACCGTGATGGTGGTCATACTTTTAGTCTGGGCCATTTACACCGTCCTGCATACGGGCGCATCTTTGCCGCCGCTGCCGATTCCTTCCAACTTAAAGTTTGCGCCACAAGCGCTCGGCTTCCTGAAGAACACTGACCTGGGAAAAACTTTCGGCCTCTTCGGAATCCTCATAGCCTTTGGTCACTCAGTACTGGCCATGAGCGGTGAAGAATCACTGGCGCAGGTGAATCGTGAAATCGCCAGCCCCAAGCTGCGCAACCTGAAACGCGCCGCGCTGATCATCGCGATTTTCAGCTTCGTCTTTACCGGCCTGGGATCCATGTTGGCCGTGATGATTATCCCCGACGAAGTTCGCGTTTCGGTTTATCGTGACAACCTGATCAGCGGCATGGCCATGTACATGGTTGGCCCGCGCGCTTTGCGACTGGTCTTCAGGGTCTTCGTCGTAGTCGTCGGCTTCCTGATTCTTTCCGGCGCTATCAACACCTCCATCATTGGGTCGAACGGCGTACTGAACCGCATCTCTGAAGATGGCGTTCTCACCGATTGGTTCCGCCGTCCGCATAAAAGATTTGGCACCAGTTACCGGATCATCAACCTGATTGTGATAATGCAATTATTCACGATCGTGATCAGCGGTGGTGACGTAATCCTGCTCGGCGATGCCTATGCCTTCGGTGTGATATGGAGTTTCACGCTCAATAGCGTCGCTATGCTGGTGCTGCGTTTTAAGTACAAAGGCGAACGTGGCTGGCGTGTGCCGCCGAATATCAAAATCGGCAAAGTTGAAATACCCATCGGACTGGCATCAGTCTTTTTAGTGCTGTTTTCCGTGGCAGTGGTGAACTTGTTCACCAAGCAGAATGCCACCATCTGGGGCCTGGCCTTCTCGCTGATTTTTTATGCCATCTTCACCGTCTCTGAAAAAATAAACAAACGAAAATTCGCGCACGTGGAACAGCAGATGAAAGAACACTTCCATCTGCTGCACCAGGAAACCATTGGCCGCGAAGGCGTGCAGGTGCGCCCTGGGAGCGTTCTGGTAACGGTGCGCGACTACACCACGCTCAACCACTTGCGCTGGACGCTGGAAACCACTGACACGCATGAAACCGATATCGTGGTGATGGAAGCGCGTCTCACTGGCTATGGCAGCGCGTACACGGACCTGGCCATGGAACAAATTTTTAGCGACTTTGAGCAGACGCTCTTCACCAAAGCGGTTTCCATTGCTGAAAGTTACGGCAAGACCATCTCGCTGCTGGTGGTACCCGCGCGCGATGTCTGGTCTGCGATGGTCCAGACTGCCAACGCGCTTGAATGCTCCGCCGTGGTGTCTGGCGTCTCCAGCCAGATGACCGGCGAAGAACAGGCCTTCCGCCTGGGGCAGGCATGGGAAGCCATGCCGGAGCCCAAACGACAATTCGTCTTCCAGGTTGTGCGCAGTGACTCCACAGTAGAGACCTACCGCATCGGACCGCACACGCCCACCATGAAGACGGAAGACGTCCACCTGGTGCACCGGATCTGGCTGGACATCAAAAAAATCGAGGGGACGGAAGACATACACCACTCTGACATTGTCAGTCTGGCGCTCACCCGGCTCTCCCGCGACTACAACCTGGATAAAGATGATGTATTGAAGAACCTGAAAAAGGGCGTGCGCGGACTCAGTCCCAAGGCTGCCAGCTTTGTCCGCGAACCTGATACTGAAGACACGCAAAAGCGCACGGATAATCCCCGCCGCGAACAGCCCATGCCACCTATGACGGGGCCAAAATAAAGATCGCAATCAAGTAGGCAGTGGTTTCAAAAATAAGATCCTGACGCAGGATAAAAACAGCTGCGTCAGGATTTTTTTATGTTGAGAGGTTTTTAGATTCTGTTTGGAAGTGTCTCGGCTGTGCTGCTCAACTGGCTTTTGCCGGCAAGTAATTTCTCGCGCACAAATGCCGCAATCTCTTTCGTGACATACGGCGGCGGCTGGATATTGAAGATCGGCTTCCCTGCCAGCTCTTCCATTGAGACGGTCTGCCACTTCGCCCGACCGCCGGACTGATGCAAAATCACGGCATCGGCACGGCCCAGAAATTCACGCGCAGAGTCCTTGAAGTCTTCCGTATCAGCATCGAGCACAGTCAGGTAAAGATCAGGCTTCAGAAAGCGGATCACGCTGTTCGACTCCATGATCACGTTTTCTGCGCCGGCAATTTTGCGGTGCAGATCGGGCATGGCGTCGCCCAGACGGCCTTGCCGTGTGCGCACCCAGAGTGAGCGCCTGGCGCCTGCCACCAGAAAGCGCGACGTATCGCTCTCGCCGCTCAGGTCTTTCTCGTCGCTCAGCGCGCGGAAATGGTCGTCGCCGGTATCGCAATCGCAGGGCTTGCCGTCTGCGGAGCAAATGCCGTGGCCAAACTGGGTGATCTTGAGCGCCGTCCAGTTGAACTCACGCAGTGCGGAAATCAGGCCGGCAACCACGCTGGTCTTGCCCACGCTCCGCGAATGCCCGCCAATCACCACAATTGCCATGCTCCTATTTTCGCAGGTTTAGGCCTGGTTAGAAAGCTGAAAACCGCCTGCCCATCCCTGCCTGCTCTGCCCTTACAATGGCATGCGTGACCTCCTGGAGCGGGCGTTGGCCCGTCCGTTATCTGATTGCAACCATTGCCGTGGCGCTTCCCATTACCGCGCTTGAGAGGCTGCGTCCGGAGCTAAGCCAGACCAGCATTGCCCTGATTCTTGTTCTTCCCGTCGTTCTCATTGCTGTAACCCAGGGCCGCGGGCCGGCGCTTTATTCTTCTCTCCTTGTAGGTTTGTCGTTCAATTTTTTCTTCATTGGACCGTTTTACTCCTTCCGCATCAACCGCCCGGAAGATGTGGTAGCGTTTCTGGTTTTCGGCAG
>DASZMF010000287.1:0-1927 GCA_035552035.1 Candidatus Angelobacter sp. | reverse complement strand
TCCATTACGTATCAGGAACTGTATTACCGGGTGAATGAAATGGCGGCCCTGCTGCGCGATTTCTGCGGTTTGAAAACTGGAGACCGCATCACCATTCACATGCCGGTTGTTCCTGAGTTGCCAATCACGATGCTGGCCTGCGCGCGGCTGGGATTGGTGCATTCCGTGGTCTTTGGTGGATTCAGCGGAGAAGCATGCGGCATGCGCGCCGCCGATTCTGGCAGCAAAGTTCTGGTTACCATTGACGGTTACTATCGCAGCGGAGCGATGACCGATCACAAAGAAAAAGCCGATGTCGCCGTGACCACGGCAAAAAAAGAGGGCCAGGAAATCGAAAAGGTTCTGGTCTGGCATCGTGAGGCTGGAAAATATCATTCCAAAACGCCGATGGTCGCAGGCCGAGATTTCTTTGTGGAAGACGTGCTCAAGAAATATGCAGGGCACAAAGTTGAGCCGGTCGCGATGCCATCAGAAGCGCCACTCTTCCTCATGTACACCAGCGGCACCACGGGCAGACCCAAAGGCTGCCAGCACGGCACCGGCGGATATCTCTCATACGCAGCGGGAACTTCAAAATACATTCAGGACATTCACCCGACAGACGTTTACTGGTGCATGGCCGATATCGGCTGGATTACCGGACACTCATATATCGTCTATGGGCCGCTGGCTCTGGCAGCAACCAGCGTTTTGTATGAAGGCGTGCCGAATTATCCTGACGCTGGACGGCCATGGCGTATAGCCAAGCGGCTTGAGGTAAATATCTTCCACACGTCGCCCACGGCGATTCGCATGCTGCGCAAGACCGGCCCTGATGAGCCAGCGAAATACGATTACCACTTTAAGCACATGACAACCGTAGGCGAGCCGATTGAGCCAGAAGTTTGGAAATGGTATCACGAAGTGGTTGGCAAGGGAGAAGCCGTGATCGTGGATACCTGGTGGCAAACCGAGACTGGCGGCTTTCTCATCAGCACTAAACCAGCTATCGATCCCATGAAGCCGGGCAGCGCTGGTCCGGCATTGCCGGGCATATATCCCGTGATTTTTGATGAAGAAGGCAAAGAAGTGAAAGGCGGTTCCGGCAAGGCAGGGAATATTTGTATTCGCAATCCGTGGCCGGGAATCTTTCAGACGATTTACGGCAGTCGTGACCGCTTTGTGGAGCAGTACTACAAAAAATACAACAAGAACCCCAAGAGCAAAGACTGGCGCGACTGGCCATACTTTGCCGGTGACGGTGCTGTGCAAACCCCTGACGGATATTTTAGAATTCTGGGCCGCGTGGACGATGTAATCAACGTGGCTGGTCATCGCCTGGGCACCAAAGAACTGGAATCGGCTTGCCTGACCGTGAGTGAAGTTGCTGAAGCTGCGGTAATTCCAGTGGTCGATGAAGTGAAAGGCCGCGTGCCTGAAGTTTATGTTTCGCTGAAGCCGGGCGTGCAGAATGCAGCAGCGGTACAAGAGAGCGTAGTCAAGGCAATCGAACACCAGATTGGTAAAATTGCGCGGCCGAGGAAAGTCCACGTGGTCCCTGACATGCCAAAAACACGCTCAGGTAAAATTATGCGCCGCGTGCTGTCTGCCATTTCCAATCACATGGATACTGGCGACGTCACCACGCTTGCAAATCCAGACGTGGTGGAGCAGATACGTGTGATGGTGCAGGGCGACAAGCCGGTCATCAAAAAAGATGTGCCGGAAGATGTAAAGAATTTCGGGGAAGAGCGGTAGCTGGAAAGAATGCAGTGTTTTAGTTTGTGCGCACGCAAATTGAAAAGTTGCTGAAACACCTGAGGAGGGAATGAATGAGCGATAAAGAAAAAAAGGGTAAGGGAGTTAGTCGGAGAGATTTCATTAAATTTGCCGGAGCGGGTGGAATCGCTGCCGGAGCGCTGGGGCCTGCATTCCTGTTTCCGCAGCG
>DASZMF010000286.1:0-4887 GCA_035552035.1 Candidatus Angelobacter sp. | reverse complement strand
CATTACCGGCGTGGCATCGGCGGCCAAGAGCACCACGGAAGGCGCTGAATACACCAACAAGGCAGCGGGCGAACTGGCCCGGCTGGCTTCCACCATGCAGACGCTGGTCCGGCAGTTTGACCTGGGGAATGACAATCACCACCAACAGAGCAAATCAAGTGCAGTGCCGGCGGCCAAGAAAAAGACGGCGGCGAACCGTCCGCTGGTCAACGGCTCAGCCCGTCATCAGCAACACGAGGAAGCGCATACGATCCAGTAAACGATTTATCAAAGTGCAGTTGTTCTACTTGGGGGAGATCCGGCTATCCGGGTGTCCCCCTTTTTTTTGCGCATAAATTTTTTCGCGTATAAAAATGGACGGCCATCGTCCTATTTCGCACTTGATTCGCTTCTTTGCGAGCGCTAAAGTAGCATTGCACCTCAAGGGTGTGGACGAATACAGATCTTTTATTTTGATCTTTGATCTTTGAAAACAATGTAGAAATGCCTGCGACCCTCTGCCGATGGGTTGGGGCTTGGGCCGTCCAAGGGCCGTGCAAGCGCCGTGCTTGGGCCACGCAAGGGCCGAGCCTGGGCCGTCCAAGGGCGGCGCTAGGATCGATTGGGCGTAAAGGCTTTATTTGCAACAGAAACCGCAAAAAATGCCGGGTGGGGGTAGGTTGGTTCAGTTTCGCTGCAGCTTGCGACGTCGGCTTACGGTCGATCAGGTTGGCTCAGGCTTAGGTGGCTCAAACCTGCATGGGTTTGTCCATGGATCCGATGAGAACCTTCAGCCTGTTGCCGAATTCAGCAGCAGCCGCGGACCGTTGCTTGAGTCCGCCCATGCGGGTTGTGACTGAGCGGGCCAATTCCTCCATGGATTCAAGCAATCGCACAGAAATATCCTGGATGGCAAAGCGCCCGATCACCGCGCGATCTGAGACCAGCCTGTATTGCGAATCAAACCAGCTGGAGGAACCTGTCTGGTCAGAGTAAACGCCGGAACGTTCGACAATCAGCCATTTTTTGTCCGCCAGCAGATAGAGGCAGTCAGTGCGCGATTGACGGCAGCCCCACTCATCGCCAGCAGCGTCTTGCTGGACTTCTTGTGACCGATCATTCTCAGCGGCGAACAATGCCAGCAGCGAATTTTTGCTTTCGTTGAGCGGATAGCCTTCCGGCAAGTAGGTCCAGTCCTCAGCTTCCTGCGGCGTCTTATATCCGGTTCTGCGATAGCTGATGGGAACTGGCTTGCCGTGCCTGGCCGCTCCGGACATCAGATCGCGAAACAAAGCGAGAGTGCGCAGTTCGCCGGCGAGCGTTGTGGCTTCCAGTGCGTCCAGTTCCTTAAGCTGTCCAAAGAGCTTGCCCATGTCGGCCAGCGGCAGTTCAATTAAGCCTTTATTTTTACCTGCGGTATCTTCGCCGGAATAAACCCATGTACTTTCACTCTTGTTGCCATGTGCCAGAGCCGTATTGATTGCTGCCACCAGGTCTGTCCGCTTACAGGGCTTGCTGAGAAAGCGGAATACCTTGGCCTCATCGGCCTCTGCGCCTGGCTTACAAAATTCCCGATGTCCCGTGAGGATCATGCTGACGGTGTTGGGCGAAATCTGGTGAACGCGCTTCAGAAATTCCAGTCCATCCATGTCCGGCATGCGCATGTCGGACACAACCACGGCATACGGACCATTGGCATTGATCAACTCCAGCCCGGCGGCTGCGCCCACGGCTGTATCGACCCTGAAGTCTGACTCTAAAAGCTGCTTGAAAATATCCAGCGCTTCCGGCTCATCATCGACAAATAGGATTTTCTGGCTCATTTTTGTTTATCGTCCGCAACAGTTCCTGCTAAACCATCGGCAGGCCCACGCCACGCCTTTAAGGACTTATGAAAACTTAGCAATATGGTGCAAAGAAGGAATTGCAGGACATTCGTACTCATTGTCCGTGGCCCACGCCTGCCTCGCTGACTATTTCGGAAAATTTTCAGAAAAACTTCATGAACGATATGTAAGTACTTGCCACATTTTGTCGATATACCGGAATGAAGGCCTCAGGTTGGCCGCCATGGATAGGAACGAATGATTCAGCTCACACGACTCAATCAGAAAGCGCTTACCGTAAACTCCGACCTTATCAAGTTCGTGGAGAACACGCCGGACACGGTAATCACCCTGGTGAGCGGGGAAAAATTTGTTGTCCTGGAAAGCGCTGAAATAATTGTTGAGCGCGTGGTGGAGTTTCGCCGGAGACTGCTGGACGGGCTTCTATTTAACGGCCTCAGTTCGCCCGATGGTCCGCTGCATCTGCGCCAGGAAGGTCACAGCGAGCGGCGACGCCCGCAGGAAGATTTGGACGAGGAAGCATAAGGAACGTGGATAAGGGAACCATCGCCGGAATTCTGCTTGCCATCGGAGGCATTGTGGCTGGTTTGCTGCTGGAAGGCGGCAACCTGGGCCAGATACTTCAGCCGACGGCAGCAATGATCGTCTTTGGCGGCACGCTCGGCGCCGTGATGATCCAGTTCCCTCTTCGCACCGTGATTGGAAGTTTTAAAGACCTGGGCAAAGTGCTGTTTGTACAAAGTGAGGGACCACAGTCTGTCATTGCTCAACTCATTCAGTTCGCCAACAAAGCGCGCCGCCAGGGCATCGTCTCTCTGGATTCTGAGATAGAAAATGTTTCCGAACCGTTCCTGAAAAAAGCCTTGATGCTGGCCGTGGATGGCACCGAGCCAGCACTGCTCCGCAAGATGATGGAACTTGAGCTCGACAATCAAGCGGAAGAAGAAGAGCGCATCCCGCAGGTATTTGAATCAGCCGGCGGTTTCTCCCCTACCATTGGCATTATTGGCGCGGTCATGGGATTGATTCAGGTAATGCAGCACATGGACAAGATTGACGAAGTGGGCCGCGGCATTGCCGTGGCTTTCGTCGCCACCATTTACGGCGTGGGCGCAGCCAATCTCTTTCTGCTTCCTGCTGCCGGCAAATTGAAGATCCGCATACGGCAATCACAAATCTTGCGGGAGATGATGCTGGAAGGCGTGATCTCCATTCTTGAAGGCATGAATCCACGCATGCTGGAAATGAAGCTGTTCGGCTTCATTGCAGAAGTAGATCAGCCGCCGCTGGAGACGAGCAAATGAGTCGCCGCAAGCGGCATGCTCCACATGCAAACCATGAACGTTGGCTCGTCTCTTACGCTGACTTCATCACCTTGCTATTCGCTGTGTTCGTAGTGCTTTACGCGGCTGCCCACGTGGACAATAAGCGCATGGGCGATATTTCCCACGCCATTCGCAATGGCTTCAAAGACCTTGGCGTTTTCCAGGTCAGCAATGGAAAGACTTCCGCGGCCAGCCTGACGGTTCTGCCAGTCGATTATGGCAGCGCGGATGAATCATCCGCCGACACCACGGACCTGCGCAAGCTGCTCGCAGTGGCGCTGGCGCCAGAGATAAAAAAGAAACAAGCCGAACTCCGCGATGGCCCTGATGGGCTAGTCATTAGTCTCCAGGAAATCGGCTTTTACGATCAAGGCTCAGACATTCTGAAGGAAGCATCCATTGGCCCCTTGGATCGCGTTGCCACCGTGCTGAAACCCACCAGGCTGCGCATTCGCATTGAGGGCCACACCGATAATGTTCCTATTCACAACGCCCGCTTTGCCTCCAACTGGGAACTCTCTTCGTCCCGCGCCACGGGACTTGTGCGCCTCTTCATTGAGCAATACGGACTCGATCCCACACGCCTGGCCGCGGCAGGATATGCGGAATACCATCCTCTCCAGTCGAATGACACGATAGAAGGACGCAGCCAGAATCGCCGCGTGGATATCGTGGTGCTTGATCCGCCAAGGCGCAAATCTCTTCCTGCTGTAAGCAATGATCTCGGCTACATACAGAAGACAACAGAGCCGGCAATCAAAACCGATATTCAATCGTCAGTAACCAAACCCTCTGCGGGCCGCTGATTGGCATAAGAAATGCACTCTTAGAAATGAAAGTGCAATCCCAGATGCTGCGGCTCATGTGATCCGGCAAACTTTGCCGGGTTGTGCGCCCATACAGCCTGACGAACGGAAACTTATGCCCGATAAAACGAAACACCAGCTGGCGCTCGAACTTGTGAATGAGAATCGTCTTAAAGAGGCGGCGGGCCTGCTCGCCGAGGCCCTTGGAGAAAAAGAGTCTGCCGAGCTTTGGAATGACTGGGCAACCATCAAGATCGCTCTGGACGAAAACCAGGAGGCGCTCGCCGGTTATGATCGCGCACTGGAGCTTGAGCCAGAGAATGCGCAGGCCATGTTCAATTTTGGCGTCCTGCTGCTGAATGAAGGCAAAACGCAGCGCGGCATTGATCTGCTGGAGCACTGCCAGGGTCAAGTCTCAGCCCAGGAGCAAGCCGCTATCAGCACGCTGCTGCAACGGCACAAGAAATCAGTTTCTGGCCCAGATTTCGCCACCACGCTGGATGACTTTGCTCCCATGCATGGCGCAGCGCGCGAATATTTTTCAACCCACCGTGACCGCTATCTTGCATGCCTGGAGCTTCTGCCGCAGGCCAGGCCCGGGCAATCTCTCCTGGAACTGGGCGCTTCATTTCATCACCTGACTCCGGCCCTTGAGAGCAAAGGTTATAGCATCCATTGCTCAGACATATGGGATGGAGAGCCCAGCCGCACCGCCGACCTGAAAAGCCGCAGTGGAGAGCGGCGGCATTACACGGTCGATAACTTTGACATACAGCAGCAGCGCTGGCCTTACGAAGATGCTTCGTTTGACGTAGTGGTCTTTTGCGAAATGCTGGAGCACCTCAACACTGATCCTGTGCAGGTGCTGGCGGAAATCAACCGCGTCTTGAAGCAAGACGGCCTGCTTCTGCTCACCACGCCCAATATCGC
>DASZMF010000285.1:0-1550 GCA_035552035.1 Candidatus Angelobacter sp. | reverse complement strand
CTGGGAGGTTTGCCAGAAGGCGGATGGAGTGGGCTCGACGGAAGGGCTGATCAAGATGATTCAGGACGCGCCTGAGGGTAGCAAGTTTGCCGTGGGCACGGAGATACATCTGGTCAACCGGATGGGCAAGGAATTTGCACGGCAGCGTAAAATGGTGATGACGCTGGATGAATCGGGCTGCTTGTGCACAACGATGTTTCGCATATCGCCACAGCATTTGTGCTGGGCGCTGGAAAATCTGACGCAGGGGAATGTGGTGAATCGGATCCAGGTCCCAGACGACGTGAAACATTGGTCGCGGGTGGCGCTGGACAGGATGTTGGAGATTCGATGAAAAGTCTCGACAGCGAAATGAAAAATGAAAATGGTCTGGGCGTCGAACTCGATCAACAAGTAGTAGATGCGTGGAAGAAAGCGGCTGATGATTTGGAAATCAGAATTACCGCCCCATTTGTTCTCATTCGCGAGAATGGCGAAGAAGAGATTTATGAGGCTTTGGTCCACGATTTTGGTGGTCCAAAAGGAATGGTAACCGGCAAAATAGATCGTTATGGCCTCTACAAAGGGGACCCGGTGGAATCGCGCCGGCGAGCAGGTTACGCTGTATCGAATCTATCTGACTCTTATCGAAAATATGATCGCAAACTTTTTCAAGAAACTTTGGATGATTGGCAATGGTACGGAAATCCAGATCAGCGGCCATCCTGGTATACAGGTAAGCCCTGGGCATAATTAATACAAATATGGCAAAACAAAAAACGTTTACGCTGGACGAGGCACACAGCCTGCTGCCGATTCTGAGTTCGCTGCTCAAGCGATCCATGGATGGCAAGGGCGTGATTGAGGATGTGGAGAAAGAACTGCAGGACCTGAAGCATCGCATCCTGTTGAGCGGCGGTCTGCTGGTGGATGTGCCGGCAGTGGCGCGCCGGAGGGCCGAACGCGACAAGGCTTTCCAAAACATCAAAGACACGCTGGCGGAGATTGATGCGATTGGCGTCCAGGTAAAAGACCTGGACATTGGGCTGCTGGATTTTCCGTGCGCCGTGGGCGACGAGATTGTGCTGCTGTGCTGGAAGTACGGAGAAGAGAGAATCGAGTTCTGGCACGGCATGGAAGAAGGCTTTCAAGGCCGCAAGCCGATTGATGAGCGAATCCTGCGCGGGAAGAAGCGGGAAAAACCCAATTGAACCGGGATTAGCCGCGAATCAACGCGAATTTTCGCGAATCAGAATAGAAGAGTTTTGCCGCTGATTTACGCAGATGAACGCTGATAAAGACTGGGCTGGGAAGTTTAGTGCTAGTTGCATTACGGTGTCAGGTTGGCTAAATGGTGCCCGCGCCTCTGGCGCTCTTCGTCTTTAATATCTTACCCACCGCTGACGCGGTGGGCTACTTCGCGACGCGCCTCTGGCGCTGATTTTCACGCTGCAGAATTCGGCTTTTAATCAAAGATATAATTGGCTTGCAAAGGCGAACAAAAACCGATACAATCGTTGTGCGACCAGGGCTTTAGCCTGTTTGGTGGGCTGCGTTGTGGTCGCGCATGG
>DASZMF010000284.1:0-2138 GCA_035552035.1 Candidatus Angelobacter sp. | reverse complement strand
TCCTGAAAGGCCCCGCATTCGATCCTGCCCTACCAATATTTCATTTCTCCTTTGAGCTGCTGGGCGTTGCCTTGTGTCTATCGCTGGCGGTCTATCCAATTCTGGTCGCGTGGCTTCGAGAGGCGCGACGGCTCAGCCGCGCAGCCCTCTTGCGAATCGCATTGATCACGTTGCTATGGGGTCTTTTCGAACGAATAACAACATGGACGACGCCCTGGCTCCCCGACGTGATCGACTACGAGCTTGCTACGGCCAGAACCGATCTCATGCTGAAGCCTCCGCCTCTAGTTCTGCCGATGTGGGCGCGTGAAGCGATTTCGCTGCTGGCGATTGCGACGGCCTTGATCGTACTGGAGCATTTGAGGAGCAGGGTGTGGCCGCTCATCAGAAGCAAAACAGCTCAGATTGACTCCTGGCAGGACATATTGTGGCTTCTAGGGCCGTTTAGCCTGACCTACTTCATAATGCTGCTTCCTGTTGCTTACCATACAGTTCTCTTTGACAGGTATACATTGCTCATAATGCCGATCGCGATCATCTGCCTTCTGAGGCTGTATCAGGACTGGATCGCACCAACGCTTCCGGCTACTTCTGTCATAGTGCTGGCAATCTTTGCTCTGTTGGCCATTGCGGGAACACACGATTGGTTCGCATGGTCGCGCGCGCGACTGGCTGCGCTCAATGAAATCCGGGCCTCAGGCGTGCCTAGAACGGAGATCCAGGGAGGATTGGAATACGACGGGTGGACACAGATTGAAGACGGCGGATATATCAACGAACCGCGCCTGAAGGTGCCGGCCGGCGCTTATCATCCAGACACACATCCTCAGCTGGTCCCGGATGATTGCAAATTCAAATTTGCTTCATATACACCCGAAATCCATCCAAAATTTACGATAATCTTTCCGAAAATGTGGTGCCTGTCTCCGTCGGAATATCCGCCTGTGATTTATCGCACTTGGCTGCCGCCCTTCAAAGCGACCATACTAGTGCAAAAGATTCCCCATGGCCCTGGTTAGCGAACTGCGGCGGGAAACCGCGGCGAAGCAATCCCATGCAATTCGCAATGGCCTGATCTGCGCCTTGATTGTTGCGGCCTGTGTATGGGCAACCTATCCCGTGGCACAGATTGGAATTGACGACGAATGGTCCTACATCAAAACAGCGCAGTTGTTCGCGCAGACTGGCCATTTTGTCTACAACGGTTGGGCGGCGATGATTCTGGGCTGGCAGGTCGTATGGGCCGCACTGTTCATCAAGCTATTCGGCTTTTCATTTACCGTGGTGCGATTGTCGATGCTGCCAATAGCGATGGCCACGATAGCCCTGTTTCATGCTTCTCTTTTGCGCTTCGGAATCAATGCGCGCAATGCGATGCTGGGCGCGCTGACGCTAGGATTGTCGCCGCTATTTATACCGATGGCTGCGAGCTACATGTCCGATGTGCCTGGATTATTCGTTGTCGTGCTGTGCCTTTATTTATGCCAGCGGGCAGTAGCCGCGGGCGGCAGGAGGGCGACCCTCGCGTGGCTGTGCCTGGCCGCGGCGTCGAACGTGGTGGGCGGGACGGCACGGCAGATTGCCTGGCTGGGAGCGCTGGTAATGGTGCCGTCGACAGGGTGGCTGCTGCGGAAACAGCGCGGAGTGCTGCCGGCATCCTTGTTGCTGTGGGTGTTCAGCGTGGCCAGCATATACGCCTGCATGCAGTGGTTCGCCCGGCAGCCTTACTCGGTGCCCGAATCCCTGTTGCACGGATACAACTATTTTCACGGCAATCTGGGGTCCAACGTATTTCATTTTTTGTTTCAAATGATAGGCGCGGCGCTGTGCCTGCTGCTGCTGGTGTATCCAATATTGGCGGCGTGGCTGCCGGAGGGGCGCAGGCTTGATCGGGCAGCTCTGCTGAGAATCGCATCGGTCCTCGCGGTGTGGGGAGTTTTCCAATGGATAACAGGGTGGACGATGCCGTGGCTCTCCAAAGTGATTCGAGCAGAATTTGCAACGTCGAGAATGGACCCGACGCTGCCGCCTGCGCCGTTTTTCCTGCCCATGTGGATGCAGGCCTTGATCTCGCTGCTGGTAATTGCTACCGCTCTGGTTTTGTTGGAGCGACGCGGGCTGTGGTCCAGGATAGGAAA
>DASZMF010000283.1:0-1863 GCA_035552035.1 Candidatus Angelobacter sp. | reverse complement strand
ATCAATGCGCGTACTCCACCCGACCTGGAATCCTTATGGCAGCCTGGTTTTCGGGATTGCCATCGTGGGATGTCTGGGTCTGTTTTTTGGCCTGCGTTCGGTCCGCAACGTTCTCATTTTCCTGCTGGCGTCGGTTGCTGCTGCCTGTCTGGCCGGCTTTGCGAGTATATACGCGGCCGGAAACATAGTTCTCCCGCAGAGTCCAGAGGACTTTTTCATTGGCGGGTCTGTTGGCGCATTTGTGGTTGTCTCGGCAGCGCTCTTCCTGTTGTCCGCAAAAGCAAAAATCTTTCGCGTCCTCATGCAGGCGGCATGCTGGTCCGCGTTGGGCGGTGCGCTGGGGGTAATTGGGCAGAATTCAGGCGACTGGTTCGGCCACATTCGTTCTCATTTTGTTTTTATGCATCTTGACCAGCGAAAATCAAATCTATTTTCCGCATGGCCAAACTCAGATTTGGCTTTAATATTCGTATGGCAGACCGGTATGGGGCTGGTGATCGCCCTGGCTTTATGGATGGACAAACGACGGATCGCAAACAGAGTGCCTTGAGCGCGTATCAGATATGCGCCAGATTTCTGATCAACGGATCACCCGATCACAAAATCAACCGATCCCAATCAGTCGTCCGCGCCCACTTTTGTCTCACCCACACCAAGCTCCTGATCCTTATACTGCAGCTGATAAAGCTTCCAGTAAATGCCGCGCTGGGTCAGCAGCTGCTGGTGTGTGCCTATCTCGCGCACGTGGCCTTTGTGCATCACAATAATTTTATCAGCGCGCTGAATAGTCGAGAGCCGGTGCGCGATGATCACCGACGTCCGGCCTTCCACCATGCGCGTCAGTGCTTCGCGCACACGGATTTCCGTTTCCGTATCCACGCTGGACGTGGCTTCATCAAGCACAAGAATCTTCGGATTGTGCGCCAGCGCGCGGGCGAATGAGATGAGCTGTTTCTGTCCGGTGCTCATGGTGGTGCCGCGCTCCTGCACCACGGACTTAAATCCTTCCGGCAGCGAACGCACAAAATCCGCCACGTTCACATTTTCCGCGGCGGCCAGAATCTGTGCGTCAGTAATCCACGCGGAGCCCAGACGGATATTATTTTCAATCGTGCCGCTGAAGAGAAACGGATCCTGCAATACCACGCCAAAGCGCCGGCGCAGATCGTTGAGCTCCATCTGGCGGATATCGACGCCGTCCATGCGGATCGCGCCTTTTTGGATATCGTAAAAGCGCATGAGCAAGGAGATGATCGTCGTCTTGCCCGCACCCGTATGGCCTACGATAGCTACCGTTTCTCCGGGCTCAATGGTGAATGAGACATCGCGCAGTATCCAGTCGAAGCCGTCAGCGTTGGCCGCGGCGTGCCCGTTGCTCGCAGCTTGCGTGGTTTGGTCGTCAGCCGTTTCCAATTGCCGATACGCAAACCAAACGTGATCAAACTCTATGCGTCCCGCGCCGGTAGCTTTTTGCGGCGCAGCAGGAGAGATGATTTCAGGTGGCGTATCCAGCAGTTTAAACACGCGCTCACTGGACGCCATGGCAGCCTGCAGAATGTTGTATTTGTCGCTCAGGTCCTGGATCGGACGGAAGAAGCGCTGCGCGTACTGCATGAAGGCCGTCAAAATTCCAATGGTCACCACGCCGCGAAGAATGCCCATGCCGCCAAACCATAGGATCAGCGCAATGGCCACGCTGGAGAGAATTTCCACCGCCGGATAGTAGAGCGCATAAGCCAGGATGGCGTCTTTATAGGCGTCCATGTGCTGGGTGTTGACTTTGTCAAAGCTGCGGTAGGCGCGCTTCTCGCGATTGAAAAGTTGTAGCACCACCATGCCGGTGACGTGCTCCTGTAAATACGA
>DASZMF010000282.1:0-2010 GCA_035552035.1 Candidatus Angelobacter sp. | reverse complement strand
CCGTAATAAAGCGGCTTGATCCCCACCCGGTCGCGCACCAGATGAAGGCGCTGCTCAAAACTGTCCCACAAGGCGAAGGCAAACATGCCGACAAAGCGCTGAACTGCCGCAGGCACTCCCCACCGTTCAATCGCTGCAAGCATAACCTCAGTATCGGAATGGCCGCGCCACGCATGCTGGCTGAGTTCTGCCCGAATCTCTTCGAAGTTATAGATTTCGCCATTAAAGATGATTGTGTACCGGCCTGAAGCCGAGGCCATGGGCTGATGCCCTTCAGCCGAAAGATCAATGATGGAGAGCCTGCGGAAAGAAAGGCCGAGGCCTGCGTTGTTGTCATAGAAAGTACCGGAATCGTCCGGTCCGCGATGGGCCAGGGAATTTCCCATGCGGTTGAGAAGCTCAACCGGGTGCTCAGCAAGCGTTTTCTTGAGCCAGAATCCGGCTATTCCACACATGCGATCTATCCCCGGCTATGCCTGCTACTCCAACATTCTGCAGCAATATTTAAACCAGCGCATGCTGGCTATAAAGCTTTAACGGGCGTCGCAAGGATTATAGTATGCGCTGCCTGGCTTAAAAGAGCACGCTGTATTGCTCCGCTACTCGCTGGGGATTGAACTCATCGCACTGCCGCGGGCCTGGCTTGTTGTGAGCTTCAGCTTCTTTCGTCTGGCTGAGCGCTGAGACAATCGCATCCGCCATGGCGGCAGGATTTTCCGCTGGAAACAGAATAATGCGTGGATCGATGAACTGAAGCTCACGCATTGCGCCCACGCAATCGCTGGCCAGCACGGGCGTTCCCAGGGCAAGCGCTTCCAGCAGCGAATTTGGCAACCCTTCCGCGCGCGAGGGCAGGACAAAAAGATCTGCGCTGGCAACATACACCCAGGGATTTTGCACAAAGCCGAGGAAATCCAAATTTTGGTTCAAGCCAAGCCGATGAGCCTGCGCTTTTAACTGTGCTTCGTCCTGGCCCTCACCGAGGATGGTGAGATGTGCGCTGGGAATTTTCTGGATCACCATCTGCATCGCGTCCAGCAGTAGATCAACCCCTTTTTCTTTGCGCAGGCGTCCGGTAACGACCACGTTTGGCCCGGCAGACGTATAAGGATTTCCCGCCCCGCGGCCCAATCGCTGAATCATTTCCACATCGACCGGATTGTAAATGCGTACCAGTTTCTCCGGCGGCAATTGAAAATGCTCAACGAAATCCTGCTGCATTGAGCCGGAGAGGCAAATGATTTTGTCAGCACGGCGGTAGAGACGACGATAAAAAAAATCCCAGAGACGCGGGTGTTCTGTATCTTTGGCCAGAAATGCGCAGGGCGTGGTGGCTTCCCGGATAAGCAGACGCGTATTGCGGGGTAAAAGTGGGCGCGCAAGAATCGACATTACGTTGAGGTAAGAAACAGTTGATAGGATGGTCTGCGGCTTTATTTTTCGTGCCAGCTTAACGATGCCAGGCAGGCAATACCGCATACGTGAGATGCGCAACTGGTGCACAGTGACTCCCGCGGGAATGTCACTCAGAAAGGCATTGCCAGACTGCACCAAACCCAGATGGCATTCGAATCTTGTGTGGTCCAGATGACGAAGCAGTGTGGTGATCACGCGCTCAGCCCCGCCGACGCCTCCGGCGAAGGCGGGAACGAGGAAGAGAACTCTTTTACGAGCGGCGGTCATTCAGGAGAGGCTTTTCCGCGGATAAAATCAAATAGGGTCATTGTGAATTGGCAAGACCAGTTGCGCGCGACCATACGGCACAAAAGTTAGCGCCATCCTCTGGGAACTTAGTCTTGAGCAAGCCAGCCTTGTCCCGCCACTGCGAAGGCGCTCCTAACTCGCTGAAAGCGCCGAGATAGGAGTATGTTGTGTGCCACTGAAGTGACCATTGCGGGTTGAAAGCTGCCTGCATTGTCACAAGATCCAGTCCACGGCTGGCATTGATGTCGTCTGATAGGTGTTGGACGTGAAAGTCCACCAGACGCGCAATCGCCGTCTCGCTCGGAC
>DASZMF010000281.1:0-1794 GCA_035552035.1 Candidatus Angelobacter sp. | reverse complement strand
ACACCGTTGAACAATCGCCTTTCAATTTCCAATTTTGGCAAATGCCGGCGATTTTGGCAATCGTCTCGCACGCGAGAGCGCCTGCGCTCCACAAATCCATCAACAAAAAAGAAAGGAGACGCATCTTTCGCGTCTCCCTTGGGTAATGTCTTGGTGGTTGTTCAAATAAGAGCTTAGGCTCTTCCGGAGCTAAATCCGGCTTGCTCCATTTGCTCGCGTGCGGCGTCCGCTGTGGAATGGATACCTTGCACTTTGAGCTTGAAGTCGTCTGGATTGCTGGCGTTCTCCAGTGCGGTTTCATAGCTGACCAGGCCTTGCGAGTACAAATCGTAGAGGGACTGATCGAACGTCTGCATACCGTACTGTGAGGTGCCGGCGCCAATGGCCTCATGAATCAGGCGCGTCTTTTCCGGGACCATGATGCACTCGCGGACAAACGCGGTGGATATCAGTACCTCGGTGGCTGGGACGCGGCCCGCTCCGTCAGCCCGTTTTACCAGTCGCTGGCTGACTACGGCCCGCAAGGTGGCGCCAAGCTGCATACGCACTTGCTTCTGCTCCGGTGGAGGAAAGACGGAAATAATACGGTTGATAGTTTCAACTGCATCCAATGTATGCAGGGTTGAGAAGACCAGGTGGCCTGTTTCGGCGGCGTGTAACGCGGTGGAAATGGTTTCCAGATCGCGCATTTCGCCCACTAGGATTACGTCCGGGTCCTGGCGAAGACTCGCCCGCAAGGCGGAACCGAACGAAGGAGTATCTACCTCCACTTCACGCTGGTTGACAAACCCTTTCTTATCACGATGAAGGAATTCGATAGGGTCTTCAATCGTAATAATGTGTTCAGAGCGGCTTGAATTAATGCGGTCAAGCATGGCGGCCAGTGTGGTTGACTTACCTGAACCGGTCACGCCGGTTACCAGCACCAGTCCGCGGGCTTCTTCGCATATGTGCTCGACTACTTTTGGAAGATACAGTTCTTCCAGTGCGCGGATCTTTGTGGGAATCACGCGCAGTACCAAGCCTACGTTGCCGCGCTGCTGAAAGACGTTTACACGGAAACGCCCCAGCCCCGCGACGCCATAGGCCATATCGAGCTCTGCCGCTTCTTTAAACTTTTGTTTTTGCCGGTTGGACATCATGCTGAAAGCCATGTTCAACATGTCTTCCGCTGAGACGCGCGGCTGTTCAGTGAGTGGGACAAGGTCGCCGTCCACGCGCACGTGCGGATAGTTGCCAACTTTCAAATGAAGGTCGGAGGATTTGCGCTCCATCGCAATACGAAGCAGATCATCAATGTGCATATTTAAACTCTTACCTAAAGAATCCTGGGCTTCAAAAGATCAATCTAATTGGTGTGGCGCTATTGATTGACTGCAACGTACTACGAAAGCATAAGGAACACAACCGGTGAATCGCAGAAACAGGTTTGTACCCGTGACTGCCTGAATTCCTGCTGCACTGCACGTGACGCCAATAAAGCTTTTACCATCAGCAGTGTACGTTGCCTTAAGGCTGGCTACAATGTTACCGATGACACAGTCCGTTAATCGTCCTCGCGTGGTGGTGATTGGGGCGGGTTTTGCCGGTATAAATGCCGCTAAAGCCCTGGCTAAGGCCCCGGTTGATATCACCGTAATTGACCGCAAAAACCACCATACCTTTCAACCGCTGCTGTATCAGGTGGCGCTGGCCGTGCTTTCACCCGCTGAAATTGCCTCTCCTGTGAGGACAGTGCTGCGGCATGCCGCCAACACAGAAGTAATTCTGGGCGAGATCACCGGCTTTGACCTG
>DASZMF010000280.1:0-3726 GCA_035552035.1 Candidatus Angelobacter sp. | reverse complement strand
GCATCGCGCTCATGGCGCTGCATGATCTCATGGCCCAGGCGAAACAGGATCCAGACAAGAAGATTGACGGCTACACGCCCGACCAGCGTTTCTTCCTGGGTTTTGGCCGCGTCTGGTGCCAGAACACAACGCCAGAACTCTCGCGCATGCTGGTGCGTGTTGATCCACACTCTCCAGGACGCTGGCGCGTAAACGGTGTTGTCCGCAACATGCCGGAATTCCAGAAAGCCTTCGGCTGCAAAACCGGTCAGCCCATGGCGCCGGAAAATGCCTGCCGAGTCTGGTAACACTCAGTAGCAATTTCAAAACATAACTCTCACTTACGGCTGGTAGCTGCTTAGAGCAGGACTGGCCGTAATTATTTTGATGTTTAGAAGTTGCGCTGTAGATATTGAATCAAGCTTCCTTAAAGTTCGTCATCCCGAGAGCCCTAAGCGAGCAAGCGGGTTCATCAGCTTGCTCGTAGGCTCGAGGGACCTTGTGCTTTTCTCCAGAAAAGCTTGTGCCCTTTGAAACTATATTCCTTCGCGCACCTTTGCTTTTGCCGCGCAGACCAGCCAGAATAAAGAGTGCCCGAAAATACTCTAGTGACCGAACCCAATACGCAAACCACGCCTGACGCCGTCTCCAACGCCGTGAAAGCTGAATATGCCAGCAGACTTGCACAGCGACAGGCACAGGCAGCGCGGCTCCAGCGCAAGCATCTTTGGCTGGGCAATCTGCGCATTGTGATATTTGTCGCGATCATCGCTTTCTGGCTCGTGGTCGGCCGCCACGGCGCGCCCTCGGCTATCGTGCTCTATTCTCCGCTCCTCGTGTTTATTGCCGTGGTGCTCGTGCACCGACGCGTGGTCTATGCCAGCAAGCTGGCCAAACGCGCCATCGCTTTTTATGAACGTGGCATCGCCCGCCTTGAAGATCGCTGGACAGGCGCCGGCGACACCGGCGACGAATTCAAAGATCCGCTGCACCTCTACGCTGAAGACCTCGACATTCTCGGCGCCGGCAGCCTCTTCCAGTTGCTCTCCACCGTCCGCACAAAAATGGGTAGCCAGACTCTCTCTCGCTGGCTGCTCACGCCCGCCAGTATTCCAGAGATTCAAGACCGCCAGCTTGCCGTCGCCGAACTGAAAGACAAACTTGATCTGCGCGAAGACCTGGCTGTTGTCGGAGAAAACAAGCGTATTGAAGCCAACCCTGAATCGCTGGCGCGCTGGTCGCGGGAAGCAAGCGGATTGCCGCAAGGCGGATGGTGGGCCACAATTCTTGGTCTCATCAGCGTGGCCGCTTTTGTCTACGGCTTCAAATCCCACTGGACACCATTTGTTATCACTCTGCTGATCAACGGCGGCATCACTTACTATTTCAGCCAGCGCTTTGAAAAAGTGCTGGCCAGCGTCAGCGACGCGCATCGCAACCTTGATTCGCTATCCGCATTGCTCAAGCGCCTTGAGGCAGAAAAGTTCGTGTCGCCGCAGCTCGAACAGTTGCACGCGCTTCTTACCACCAACGGACAGCCGCCCTCCACTTCCATCAAGCGCCTCAACACCCTCGCTGACCTGGATGACTCGCGCCACAACTGGTTTGTCCGCCTGCTCGATATTCCTCTGCTCTACTCGCTGCAACTTGCCTTCGCCCTGGAGCATTGGCGACGCAAATATGGCAGCGGCATTGAAGCCTGGCTGCGCGTCGCAGGAGAAATGGAAGCTCTCTCTTCCATCGCCGCCTACGCGCATGAGCACCCTGCAGATCCTTTTCCTGAATTCGCGCCTGCTGAAGCCGGAGCCTGTTTTGAAGGCCAGAACCTTGGCCATCCTCTGCTGCCCGCTGACAAATGCGTCCGCAATCATGTCTCGCTCGGCGGCCGGAGCCAGGTGTTGCTGGTGAGCGGCTCCAATATGTCCGGCAAAAGCACGTATCTGCGCGTGGTCGGCATCAACGCCGTTCTCGCCATGATGGGCGCTCCCGTCCGCGCTTCCCAACTGCGGCTTTCCCGCGTAGCCATCGGTGCGTCCATGCGCGTCTCAGATAATTTGCAGAAAGGCATCTCGCATTTTTATGCGGAGATCCAGCGGCTGCGCCAGGTGGTGGACCTGTCTTCCTCCCAGCCAACCTTGTTCCTGCTCGACGAAGTTTTGCACGGCACCAACTCGCATGATCGGCGCGTGGGCACACAAGGCGTTCTGCGGACATTGATTCGCAATCTCGCCATCGGCATGGTCACCACCCATGACCTCGCGCTCACGTCTCTGGAAGAAGTTTTTCCCAACCAGGTCCGCAACGCGCATTTCCAGGAACGCTTTGAGGCTGACAAACTTTCTTTCGATTACTGCCTGCGTCCCGGCGTGGTCACTACCAGCAACGGACTGGAACTGATGAAATCCATCGGTCTTGACGTATCCTAGCGAAAAATCCATCACTGAAAAGCAAAATTATTTTACGTTTTTCTCGCCTCAATCTCTGCAACATCTCATTGCATACATGTCTGCAACCCAGCGATGAGAGTTTTTAATGAAACGCTAATCCACTTCTAAGTCCTTACTGTTCAAATGAACAAGCATCAGCAGTTGCACAGGCAGGCTGTCAGTTTCGGCCTGAAGCTGCATTGCCCAGAGATTAAAGACTAAAGATTAAAGACTGCCCAGTCTTCATTTTAAGAAGCCGCGCTTGCCATGAATGTGCTCGATTTGATTTTTCGAGCCGTGGACTCAGTGCGCCTGTTTGCAGTGCTTTGCTTGCAGTATCGAAGCAGCTAGGGCAGAAAGATCCAGCTATAACAAGCTTGCTGGTTGCGATTTGCGGGTGAAGATTTAAGAAACGCACGGAGTGGTGTGATGGTTGGGAGTGCCCTAAGGCAAGGGCAGATGTGCTGGTTCAATTTCACGGTCCCGCTAACTGTGTGATTGATATCAGCTGACTGCTCTGTATCGCCGCGCTGGTCCGCTCGAATCGGTGCGGCGGCCGCCTGGGCCAGGAGACGGTAGCACGACTGCGGCGCGTTTGGACCGGAAAGCTTTTACTCCCCCAATAGCGTCGACGGAGCGAAGATCAACGGGGCGTCCGCAGGATGTAACCATCCAGCAAAGGGCGCTTACGCGGATCTCGTATGCGCGTTGCCCTATCCCCTAAACTGCGGTAGGCAGTAGCCATCACCCGGGGAGG
This sequence comes from Candidatus Angelobacter sp., assembly GCA_035552035.1. Lineage (GTDB taxonomy): Bacteria > Acidobacteriota > Terriglobia > Terriglobales > Acidobacteriaceae > Angelobacter. The sequence goes on along the minus strand of DASZMF010000280.1, from coordinate 564 downwards.
CTGGTCTTTTTCTCCACCAGCCTCTCTTTAATTTTCTTTTGGATTACTGAAATTGCTACTTCGCATGGCAGTTCGAAATCATTCTCTTTTTATTAGAGAACGTCATCCTGAGGGTCGTACCGAACGCGCGCATTCTTAAGCGGCCCCATTCGCCTCTAGATTCGTATCAGGGCACGGGCTTTAGCCGTGCCGTAAGTTGCTATGTGAGTGTGGGCTTCAGCCCCTGAGACTTTTATCCCACACTGGGCAAGCAATTACGCGCTAGCTTTTGGCGTGATGGGCAGAACGCGTGAGCAGACCAGAAGGACCTTGCGCTTCCTCGCGGATATGCATTGATGCTGGTTCTCTACTTTAACTGCTTCTGATTTCGTACACGCAAACGGTCGAAAACAAAATCAACCAAACATAGAAAACGTCATCCTGAGGTTCATAGCGAACGCGCGCTGTTTTCACGGGCCCCATTCGCCTCTAGATTCGTATCAGGGCACGGGCTTTAGCCGTGCCGTAAGTTGCTAAGCGAGTGTGGGGCTTTAGCCCCTGAGATTTTTATCCCACACTGGGCAA
>DASZMF010000279.1:0-3998 GCA_035552035.1 Candidatus Angelobacter sp. | reverse complement strand
AAAACACGGGGTGGAGCAGGCCTTCAGGCCTGCGGAAAAGACAATTTAGATTGGGCTTTAGCCCCCAAGGCACCATGAACCTCTCTTCAGACAAAGCGACCAAAGCTCTCCGCATCGCCCACACCCTGCGCGAGCACGGATACTCCGCCTACCTCGTCGGCGGATGCGTCCGCGACCTGCTTCTCAATCGCGAACCCGCCGACTACGACGTTACAACCTCCGCCATCCCAGACGAAGTAATGAAAATCTTCCCGCAAACCTATGCCGTAGGCGCGCAATTCGGCGTCGTGCTTGTACCCATTCGCAAAGAGCCAGACAACTACGCCATCGAAGTCGCCACCTTCCGCAGCGACGGCGCTTACTCTGACGGCCGCCATCCTGACCAAGTAAATTTCTCCAAAGACGCGCGGCTTGACGTACAGCGCCGCGACTTCACCATCAACGGCATGCTACTCGATCCCGACACCAAAGAAATACTCGACTACGTTGGCGGCCGCGACGACCTGCAGCGCGGCGTAATCCGCACCATCGGCGAGCCGCACCAGCGCTTCACTGAAGACAAGCTGCGCATGCTCCGCGCCGTGCGCTTTGCCGCCCGCTTCGGCTATACGATTGACCCGGCAACGCTCTCCGGCATCCGCGAGCTAGCCGCGCAAATTCACCAGGTAAGCCGCGAGCGTGTCCGCGATGAAATCCTGAAGATGCTCACAGAAGGCCATGCGCGCCGTGCCTTTGAGCTGCTGAACGAAACCGGCTTGCTGGAACAGGTGCTGCCGGAAATCAAAAAGATGCAGGGCGTACAGCAGCCGCCGCAATATCACCCAGAAGGCGATGTCTGGATTCACACGCTCATGCTATTGGAAGGCCTGCCCGCAGGCGCTGCAAAAACGCTGGCCCTGGGCGCTCTGCTGCATGACGTAGGCAAGCCGCCAACATTTCGCCAAGCCCCAGACCGTATCCGCTTTGACGGACACGCCGAGATCGGCACCAAAATGGCAGCAGAAATCTGCCACCGCTTCCGCCTGTCGAATGAAGAAACAGAACAGGTGCTTTCGCTCGTCGCCAATCACATGCGCTTCGGCGACATCATGAAGATGAAAGAGTCCACGCTGAAGCGCTTCTTCCGCCTGCCCAAATTCGATCAACATCTGGAGCTGCATCGCCTCGACTGCTCCAGCAGCCATCGCGACCTCAGCTTGTATGATTTTGCCAAAGAGAAATTCCAGACGCTGCCCGCCGAGCAGATTCGCCCCACCCCGCTCATCACCGGCGCTGACCTGATTGCCGCCGGCTACCGGCCTGGACCACGATTCAAAGAGCTGCTGACCTTGGTGGAAGACGCGCAACTGGACGGCTCCATCAGCACAAAGGAAGAAGCCATGAAATTAGTAAAAGACAAATCAGCACAAATGCCTTAAAAACTCTTCTGACGGCTTGATCATCCTGATAAACCTGTAACAACGTTTGCCTTTCCGATCCCGCGCGATGTCGGCGATGACGCGCGATATCGGCGATTCTTTCTGATCCGTGGCATCCGTGTTAATCAGTGGTAAGCCTTTAGCTTTTCTCCGCGTCTCCGCGCCTCCGTGGTGAATAGGCTTTTGGTTTTTACTTACCGGCTGAAGTCTTCTCCCGATAATTGAAATAAGCCCACACCTGTTCGCTCATGCGTCCAATAGCATCTTCCAGTTCGCCATAATAGCCGCGATGGTGCGCCGAGAAAAACACCACCACCACCCGGGCATTCGGCGTTTCAATCAGGCCAATATCATTCGCGATGTACGGTGGAAAGTCGCCAGTCTTGTGCGGCGTGTCCACATCATCAGAAAGGAAGCGTGGGATACGCGTGCGAAACTGCTGGCGGCCCATCATCTGCAGCATCTCCTTGCAGGATTTCTCGCTCGCCGCTTTATTCGTGGCGATCATCTCCAGCAATCGGCCCATATCGCGTGCGCTGGAAAGCCCGTACGGATGCTTGCCTTCAAAATGGAAGCGCTCCACCTCGGCGTCGGTCAGCTTGTCTGGAAAGCCCTTGGTGAAAAGTTCTTCCGGACCAAACTTCCCATACGCCGGATCGCCCGCTTCGGCCAGCGCGCGAAACCAGTCAAAAGAAGTTCCCGTGGCCGTAATCGACTTCAGCCCCAGCTCATGCATGGTCTGCGTAACGTGTGCCGGGCCGCCGGCGCGGGCAAAAGCCATGTCAGTGCCGGAGTTGTCACTCTGAATAATCATCAACTCCAGCGCATCGCGGAAAGTCAGGCTCAGGCCAGGATCAAGATTCTGCAGCACTCCGGTGCCAAAGCGCTTGTCCGCGGTCTTCATCACAAAGCGTTCGTCGGTTTTGATTTTGCCCGCATCCACTTGACGGTACACGTCCACCATCAGTGGAATTTTGATGGTGGACATCGTGTCCATAACATTGTCCGCGTTGATTGCGATCTCTTCGCCGCTATCCAGCGACTTAATGTAAATGCCCCAGTCCGCGCTTACGCCGGCAGAAATCTGCTGCAGCTTTTGCTTGAGCAAATCGATTGGCTTGGGAGCAGCCGGGGTTTGGGCAAATGCAGGCAGAACGAACAAGAGAGCGAGTGCCGCTGGAACGAATGTAATTTTCATTAGTTTTCACCACAAAAAAAATAAGGAGCGTCAAGGCAGAGAATTCTACTACCTTGACGCTCCTTAAAAGACTTTTGTGGCGGTTATGGGCCTTCAACACTCTCCAAGATTCGTCCCCGATGAAGGCGTGATTACTTCTGTGTTTCAGGCATATGTGCTTATTTTGCTGCCCGTGCCTGTAACATCAGAAATCAGTGAAGCAAGGCCGCTTGCCGTGGAAGCAGATGCATCAATCGTTTTCTTGAGTACGCTAATACTCGCATCTGACGTGGTTGTATTCGCGGCGACCTGGCTGACTGCAGCCGATAAATCCGAGCCCCCTACGCTGCTAATCGACATGTGTTTACACTCCTGGCGCAAGAGGTGAAATTGCGCTCAGGAACCCATCGGCAGCGCGTCTGAAAAACTTGAACGCGATGATTGGTCCCGAAATTAGAAAACGCTAAAAACCCTGCCCCCGAATCAAACTCACCGGATCAGGCACAGCGCCGCCGCGCCCGCCGCCGCCGGATTTCTCTTCAATCTTGTCGCCCTCGCCCGGTGAGAGAAACAGGTTCTCTTCCAGCCCGTGCTGGCGCGTATAGAGATCGTAGTAGCGGCCTTGCAATGCCAATAACTCAGCATGCTTACCGCGTTCTACAATCTTGCCTGCCTCCACCACCAGAATCTGGTCGGCCTGCCGGATGGTCGATAGACGATGCGCAATCACAAACGTTGTGCGGCCCTGCATCAGGTATTTCAAGCCCTGTTGAATGTACGCCTCTGACTCTGAGTCCAGGCTTGACGTAGCTTCATCCAGAATCAATATCCGGGGATCAGCCAGCACCGCGCGCGCAATGGAGACACGCTGGCGCTGTCCGCCAGAAAGCTTTACGCCGCGCTCGCCGATAATGGTGTCGTACTTGTCGGCAAAACGTTCGGTGAATTCGTCCACGTGGGCAATGCGGCAGGCTTCAAGAATTTCCTGCTCCGTCGCTTCCGGACGTGAGAAGGCAATATTCTCGCGGATGGACCCATCAAACAAAAACGAGTCCTGCAGCACCACGCCCAGCGCGGGACGGTAAGAATCCAGACGCACTTTGCTCAGATCCACGCCATCAATCACCACGCGCCCTGAATTGGGCTTATGGAAAGCAGCCACCAATCCGATGATGGTTGATTTTCCCGAACCCGACGAACCTACCAGCGCCGTCACGCTGCCCGGCTTCGATTCAAAACTCACGTCCTCCAAAACCGGCTTGCCCGGATCGTAAGAAAAATCCACGTGCTCAAAGGCCAGATCGCCCTCGATCCTGCCCAATGTAATGGTTCTGTCCGGATCTTCATCCTCGCGTTTTTCACTCAGCACTTCGCGCGTGCGATCGAGTCCGGCAAAAGCTTCC
>DASZMF010000278.1:0-8197 GCA_035552035.1 Candidatus Angelobacter sp. | reverse complement strand
GGCAGCAAAGAATCTGCAAGCGGTGAATACTCCAAAAACGGCGGAAGGACATGATGCGCGAGCCTATAAAAACCAAGCAAGGGGTCTCAAAAATCCCATCTGCCGCACGTAGAAACTTATTTGGCGTCTCCGTCCGGACGCGCCGAGTGGCAGTTTTTAGAGGGGCCGGTCCGCGGAGATTTCTTGCCCAACTTTATTTCTGCAGGTTAGTCCAAATACCCAATGACGGGCACAACAAAATCCGCAAGAAAGTTGAAGGCAAAGCATTCCTGATACTTGGAGAATGCAGTCTATTATGGAAGAAGAGTTTAGAAAAACATGTTCATAAGTAACAAAATTGACCTATAGTAGGGCCACGTTCCCAAAATAGATTACTTCTAGAATCCCGCTGGCTTCTGGGATGGGAGCCTAGTTAACCAGAATGAGTAAGACGAGTGGATAAGTCATCGCTACTTTTTAGTACAGCTGAAGTTGCGCCCGTTTCCCGGCCCACCCGTGGCCCGGACTCTCTTCCGCAGGATACGCCGCCGAAGCCCGCGAACACGCGCTGGGTCGTCGCAATTGTTTTAGTCCTGGCTGCACTCATGATGGCGGCAGTTATTGCTGCGTGGAATTCATCCGGCAAGGCAGGTGAAAGTAATCGAACCACCCGCATAGCCGTGGTCGAACAAAGAGATTTTGTGCAGACGGTACGTGTGCACGGAATTGTGGAAGCCGTCGAGTCGCACACAATCGCGGCGCCCCGGCTTTCAGGACAGGGGCTGAACACGCTGATCATCACCCGGATGGTAGGGAACGGCAGCGCAGTCCACCAGGGGGACGTACTCGTGGAGTTTGACCGCCAGGCGCAGCTGAAGAACGTTCTGGATAAGGAAGCGGAATACAAGGGGCTGGTGGCGGACATAAGCAAGAAGCAAGCGGACCAGGCGGCGCTGCGGGCGGCTGACGAAACGGACTTGAAGAAAGCTGAGGACGCGCAGAAGACCGCCGAACTGGAAGTGAAGAAAAACGAGATCGTTTCCAAAATCGACGCAGAAAAGAACTTGTTGGACCTGGACCAGGCCCGCGCAACCCTGCAGCAGCTCTCACAAACGTTTGACCTTAAGCGCCAGGCCGCGAAGGCTGAACTGCGGATCCTGGAAATCCAGCGCGACCGGGCCCTCACCGCCATGAAGTGGGCGCAAAGCAATACCCAGAAAATGCTGGTGCACTCTTCCACGGACGGCGTGGCCGTGGTCAATTCCATGTGGAAGGGCGGCAGCATGTCGGACGTACAGGAAGGCGATGAAGTGCGCGCCGGCTTTCCTTTTATGCAGATCGTGAACCCCGCGCGCATGCAGGTTCAAGCAAAAGTAAACCAGGCAGACATTGAAGCATTGCGCGAAGGGCAGCCAGTGCGGATTGGCCTGGACGCATATCCGGAACTGTCATTCGGCGGCAAGATCGCCAGCATTGCCGCCGTGGCGCAGACCAGCGCTTTCTCCGGGAAGGCACGCACCTTGATCGTGCTGTTTTCAATCAATGGCACCGACCCCAAGCTTTTGCCGGACCTCTCCTCAGCGGTTGACATAGAGCTTAGCCGCCAAGCCGACGCGCTTGTGGTTCCGCGCGATACGGTAATCATGGACAACGGAAAGAATTTCGTCGCGGTAAAGAAGGGTTCCAGCTATGAAAAGCGCGAGGTAAAGCTGGGAGCCGCCAATGATTCGGAACAGGTAATCCTCTCCGGCGTGGAAAAAGGTACTGAGCTATTGAGGAACCCAAAATGACGCGCTTCCACGCCCGGTTCCAATTTTTGCAACGCCGCAAACACGTCTTCGGGCTGGTCGCCGTGGCGTTCCTGGTCGTCGCGATGGGCGCAGTGGCAGTGCGACGCGCCGCGGCTCCAGATATCCCGACCGCGGAGGTGAAGCGCGGCGAATTTGTGGATTACGTCCAGGTGCGCGGTGAGATCAAGGCGCTTCGTTCGGTGCAACTTACCGCGCCCTCCATTGCCGGCGACTTACAAATCGTGAAATTGGCGCCCTCTGGAACTCAGGTAAAAGCAGGCGACATGGTGGTGCAGTTTGATACGTCAGTGCTGCAACGAACGCTCGACCAACAACAATCGGTCCTGCGTTCCGCCGAAGCGGACATTGAGCACAGCCGCGCGGAAAACCGCCTTACCGAAGAGCAGCACGCCACTGACGTGGTGCAGGGACGCTATGACGTTGACCGCGCCACACTGGACACAAGCCAGCAGGAGATCCTTTCTGAGATTGATGGCGCGAAGACCCGCCTCAAGCTTTCTGACGCGCAACAGAAATTCAAGGAACTGCAACAGAAGGACAAATCGACCCAGGCCTCAGGCGACGCCGAAATCGATTCGAAAAAGCTGAAGCGTGACAAAGCTTTGTTTGATGTGCGGGTGACCGAGCGCCAGCTTGCATCCCTGACGAAGCGCGCTCCGGCCGACGGCATGGTCACTATCATGCCGAACTTCCGCGCCCGCAATTGGACAACCGGAGGATCGACCCCCGACTTCAAGGAAGGTGATCGTGCCTGGACCGGGGCGGTTGTGGCCGAACTGCCAGACCTGAAAGTCGTACGCGCGGGAGCGCGCGTCGACGAGAGTGACCGCGGACGATTGAATGCTGCGCAGACAGCCACCGTGCGTATTGATGCCATTGCCGACAAAGAATTTCAGGCAACTGTGGCAGAAATAAGTCCCCTGGCCAAGATGGACTACTCTTCCTGGCCCTTTACCAAGAACTTCGACATTGCTATCCAGATTCTGGATACCGATCCCCGTATCCGCCCTGGTATGAGCGCCAGCGCGCGAATTGCGGTAGAGAAGATCCAAAACGGAATCCTATTGTCGCCGGAAGCTGTCTTTGAAAAAAACGGAGGCTCGGTGGCCTACGTGCTAAAAGGCAGAAGATTTGAGGAACGGCAGATACAGGTAATCCGGCGCAGCAAAGCCGCATTGCTGATCGGAAGCGGATTGCAGCCTGGAGAAAAGGTCGCTTTAAAAGATCCTACGCAGGAGAAATCGCAGCAACCATGAGTAAGAAACTGATAAGGCACATTACGGTTGGGATGGCAGTTCTGCTCCTGGGGATCAGTATTGCCTATGCGGTGAAGAAATTACGGCCTGCGGGAAAAAGCGTTCCTACCACGCACGTGCAGAAGGGCACGCTGGAAATGGATATCAACGCAGTGGCAGAACTCCACACACCGCACTCCACCAATCTGGTAGCACCGTCAGTCAGTGGCACGCTGCAAATCGTTCATCTGGCCAAAACCGGTACAGAGGTGAAAACCGGCGATGTAGTAGTGGAATTCGACCCCAGCGAGCAGGAATTTAACCTGGAGCAAAGCCGCTCACAGCTCGCGGAAGCCGACCAGGAAATCACCAAGGCCAAGGCCGACGCCGAGGTGAAGCTGGCCGAAGACCAAGTGGGTCTGCTCAAGGCAAAGTTTGATGTGCGCCGCGCGGAACTGGAAGTGAGCCGCAACGAACTGGCAAGTGAAATTGACGCGAAGAAAAATCTGCTGAACCTGGAAGAAGCAAAACGCAAGCTGGCGCAACTGGAACAGGATTTGAATTCACGCGCGGCCTCAAATACAGCGGCGGTCGCCCTGCTGGAGGAAAAACGCCAGACCGCGCTGCTGGGCATGCAGCAGGCACAGCGCAATATTGACTTGATGAAGGTCAAGTCGCCTATCGACGGCCTGGTTTCCGTGAAGGACAACATGGACGCCATGGGCGGCATGATGTTTGAAGGCATGCAGCTGCCGGAATATCGCGAAGGCGACCTGGTCTATCCCGGACGCGGCCTGGTGGAAGTGATGGATGTGTCCCAAATGGAAGCAATTGCCAAGGTTTTTGAAAATGACCGCTCCAACGTGAGCGTGGGACAAACCGCGGAAATAAGCATGGACGCTCAACCTGACGCGGTTTTTCCAGCAAGGGTGAAGACGATCGCGGGCATGGCGTCGCGCCGTGACTTTGGCTCTGATACCGTCCGCCGGTTTGATGTGACATTCGATCTGCTGAGCCATCGGGCAGAGATGAGGCCGGGCACGTCCGCGCAGGTTCTGGTGAAGGGTACCCAGATAAAGGACCAGCTTTTCGTGCCTAGCCAGTGCGTGTTCGATAAAGACGGCAAACTCGTGATCTACGTAAAAAACGGCGACCATTTTGAAGCAACCGAAGCCAGGATTAAGTTCCGCACGGAAAACCGCGTCGCGCTGGAAAACCTTGCCGAGGGGACAGAAGTTGCGCTGGTGAATCCGGAGAAAGCGGCGAAACAACAAAAAGCATCGTCTGCTCCGCCGGTTGGAGTGGGACAATGAGCGCCGGAACAACGAATGCCCCTTCGCGATGGAAGAACCTGCAGGCTGCTGCCAACTGGTCGCAGGTGGTGGTTGATTTCAATCTTGGGTTTGAAAACCTGATGATGCATAAGCTGCGCTCGCTGCTCACCATGCTGGGCATGATTTTTGGCGTAGCGGCGGTCATTGCCATGCTCTCCATCGGCGCAGGCGCCCGCGCGCAGGTAATGGCATTGATTGAACAGATGGGCGTGCGTAACGTAATCGTGGAAGCGCATGAAGTCAGTGCCTGGGAAGACATGGAGAAGGTCCGCAAGATTTCCCTGGGCCTCAGCCTGCGCGACTTTCGCGTAATTCAATCGAATGTGTCCGGGATTGTGCAGGCTACACCGCGGAAGCGATTCACACCCAGCAGAATGATTCCCAAACCACAACAGGATATGCCCGTGATATATGGGCTCTCCCCCAACTATCAACAGATTGGCAGTCTCAAGGTGGTGTCTGGCAGATTTTTTGACGACGCGGAAAATAACCGTGCCGCTCCGGTTGCGGTCTTGGGCCAGGGCGCCAAAGCGAGTTTGTTTGGCCAGACGGAAGCAGTCGGCCAATACATAAAGATTAATGAGGCGTGGTTTCACGTGATAGGGGTCGTCGGACCACAGCTAAGCGCGCAGACATCCATAGACTCTCTGCCGGCACAGGACTTGAACAACCTGGTTTATGTCCCGCTGTATGCTGCGATGTTTCGGCTGGAAGACAGCCGGAGCAATATGAAAGACGAGATCGATGGAATCTACCTGCAAATGGCGTCAGCGGTGGATACGGTGCCAACAGCGGACGTAGTGCGATCACTGCTGAATATTTCCCATCGCGATGCGGGTGACTTCAGCGTCATCGCGCCCGCGGAATTGCTGGCGCAGCAGCAACGCACCCAACATATTTTTGATCTCGTAATGGTGGCCATTGCCAGCATCAGCCTGCTGGTTGGGGGCATAGGGATCATGAACATTATGCTCGCCGCCATTCTTGAGCGCACACGCGAAATCGGAATACGGCGGGCGCTGGGAGCGCGCCAGCGTGACGTGATTCGGCAGTTTCTGGTGGAAGCCGTGCTTATCTCCCTGATGGGAGGGCTGCTCGGGATTGCGTTTGGCTTTGGCATTTCGCGCCTGGTCGCGTGGCTGGCCGGGTGGTCCACCGTAACAACATTAGGTTCCATCTTGTTGTCGTTTGCGTTTTCCGTTTCTATCGGACTTCTCTTCGGTATCTACCCTGCGCGGCAAGCCGCGCGCCTGGATCCGGTTGAGGCCATTCGTTACGAGTAACAAGGACCACTGACATGACCATTCGTAAATTTACTCTTGTATGGTTGCTGCTCTCTGCGCTGGGCGCAACCGCACAGCTTGTACCGGCCAAGCCGTCCACCGGCAACTTTCTTCATCGCCCAGCCGCGCCTATGCAGGTGCAGGGTGCAAGCCGCGTTGACGAATTCATTGTCTCCGGCAAGCTGCGCCTCACTTTGGAGGACGCGGTGCTGCTCACGCTGCTGAACAACAGTGATCTCAGCGTTGACCGTGCCCAGTTCGACCTTTCGCAGTTCGCGGTGCAGCGCGCTTACTCACCGTTCGATCCGCTGCTGGTCGCGGGTTTCGCGCCGACGCGTTCCATTTCGCCCAGCAACTCTTCACTCAATGGCGCGTCCACTCTCAGCACGCTGACCCAGACTTCCAATGCCGGCTATTCACAGCTGTTTCAAACCGGCACCGGGGTAAGCATCGGCATGAGCACTGTTCGCTTCAGCACGAACAGCGCGTTTGAAACAGTGAACCCCTCATTCACCTCCGGACTCACTTTCTCGCTTTCCCAACCGCTACTGCGGGGATTTGGAATTTTCGCCAATCGCGCGCCCATCATCATTGCTCAGCGCGGCGTGCGCCAGTCACGCGCTAACTTTGAAGCGCAGCTCAACGATACAGTGCAACGCGTGATTAACCAGTACTGGGACGTGGTGCAGGCCCGCAAGACGCTCGAAGTATTGAAACAATCGCTTGCGCTGGCCGAGGCTAGCTATCAGCGAGATAAGCGCGCCCTGGAACTCGGCGCTTTGCCGCCGCTTGATATCTATCGTTCAGAGTCGCAGGTGGCACAGCGCAAGGTCCCCGTGATCCAGGCTGAATATAGCCTCAAGCAGGTGGAGAACACGTTGCGCCAGACACTGGGCGCAGATCTGGATGCGCGCTCCGGCGCTCTTGATCTTGAGTTGACAGACTCCGCGGAAACCAATGGCAAGCTGCAGACTGTTGATCTTCAGGAAGCGATGGCGGATGCACTCAAGAACCGCCCGGAAATTGACGCGCAAAACCAGCAACTCGCCATTGACGATGCCAATGCCAGGCTTGCCGGTAACAGCCTGCGCCCTGACCTTACTTTAAGCGCAACATATGCCACCAATGGACTGGGTGGCGTCGTCTTTGATAATTCCGGCCCTTCGCCGGTCCTGGTTTCGAATGGCGGGTTCGCCGATTCGCTTTCGCAGTTGGGTGGTTTCAACTTTCCTACGTATGGCATCAATCTGCAATTGCGTTTTCCCATTCATAACAGCGCCGCTTCTGCTGATCTGGGAACTGCCCTGGTTTCCAAGAGGCGGAGCCTTTATCAGATGCGGAGCGTGCAGCAAGGCATCAGTACAGAAGTGAAGAACGCGGTTCATGATCTTGAGCAGGCCGAACTGGTTATCACCGCAGCGCAATCTTCGCGTGACCTGGCAGCCAAAAATCTTTCTGCGGAAGAGCGTAAGTACCAACTCGGCGCCCAGACCATCTTCTTCGTGCTCGACGCGCAGAACCAACTCTCTCTGACTGAACAAAGCCTGGTACAAGCGCAAATCTCCTATCAGAAAGCGCTGGCCGAGGTTGATCACGCTACCGGAAGCCTTCTGGCCAAACATAAAATGATTCCCGCTTCTGCCACGCCGTGAGGTTCGGGGATAACGTCCTTGACCTTACGGTATTAGTTCCGAAATGGGAATATTTGGTTCCAAATTGGAACGAGGTAGCGTTGATTCATCTTTCAAATTCTCGCTTAAAGCCTTATTATTTTTGCTCGGCTGGATAGAAACTGTATCTCCATATTCATCTTAAGCTTTACACTACGCCGGTTAGGCAAAGCTCGACGAGGAGTAGTTTCGTGGATGAAAGTGTCAAGCCTGTCGCCTTGGTGAGCATGCCATGTCTTTCCGCGCGCTTCCCCTCATTCCAGCTTGCGCTGCTAAAACCAACACTGGAAAAAGCCGGTATTCCCGTGCAGCCCTTCTCCTTATTTATGTATCTGGGCAGCCAGATTGGGTGGCGCATGAGTGAGACGATTGGCGATGTCTGGCCTTCTCTGGTGGGTGAGTGGGTCTGGAGTAAAGCGGCTTTTGGCGACGAAGCCAACACCAACGACGAAGAATATTTTGCCGCTCATGAAAGCATCTTCCGCGCCATTTGCCAGTATGCCCAATGCACGCTGGATGACCTGCGCCGCGTGCGTGATGAAGCTGCTCCAAAATTTATTGAATTCTGCGTCAACAGCACGGATTGGAGCCGCTTTGGGCTGGTTGGATTCACCGTCGTATTTCAGCAATTGATGGCCAGCGTGGCCCTGGCCCGCGCCTTGAAGAAAAAATATCCTGAGCTTCCCATCATTATGGGCGGCGCCAGCCTGGAAGATGACATAGCAGATGAAGTGATGAAGGGCTGTCCGCAGGTTGACTATATGCACTGTGGTGATGCGGAAATTTCCTTCCCGGAAATGGTGAGCAGGCTTTATGAGGGCCGCAGCATGGAAGGCCTGCACGGAATCATGTGGCGTGACGCTGAAAAGCAGATACATTATGCCG
>DASZMF010000277.1:0-2479 GCA_035552035.1 Candidatus Angelobacter sp. | reverse complement strand
CGCCGAATCCCAGCATGATGTGATTTACCATAGTGCCTCCCATGACTGACTGATGCATGTTGTCGCTCATGGTGTAACGGTCTGCCAGGCTGGTGAAGTAAGGAACATCGCCACGCTGCACGTTGAAGAAGCCCATGGAGTTGGAGCCTTCACCCGTGGTGAGCTGCGTGAAATTCGGCGGCTGCGGCTTGGATCCGTTGCCAGTGCCAATGGTGGTTTCTACCCATGGAAAGAGATCATGCAGGCAGCCCGTGGGATTATTGGCAGTAATGTTGCGTGCGTCGCAATCATACTGCTGCCACATCTGGTAAAAGCGGTGGACCGGATCTCCCGTATAGTCGTCATATTTTACTGACGGCGTGATCTGGTAAGGCCCAGCCGGCAGATTGGTCACGTTGGTCAAACGTGTGTCGATTGACTTGCTGGGCAGGCCGGTTGCGCCGGTCAGCAAGAATGGTTCGAAGGTCGGGAAGATATCAGTTTCGGCCAGCTTCGCGGTTGCCAGCGTGGCAAACGGTGGAGGCAGGGTATCGCTGCCAACAGTCGGCGCGCCGTCAGTCATCATCGGCGGCAGCGGGTTGAACACCTGCTTGCCCGTGGGATTAATGGAGTACTGCGCCGTATTGACCGCGCTCACCTGTGATGCCTGGGCAAAATTCGGTCCCGGACGACCTTTGTCGTCAATAATGCCTTTGGAAAGAAGATTGGAAATGGACTGTCCGTGCTTGGGTTTATAAGTGGCAAAAACGTGGTCAAAGCTGCGGTTCTCGCCAATGATCACGATCACGTGCTTAATCGGCGTAGCGGTTGAATTGTCTGGGTTGGTCTTGCGTCCGCCGTCTTCGGCTAGCGCGGAAACGGATGTTCCGACACATAATTGCAACATCATGAGCATTGCCAGACCCTGTTTCAGCCGAACCAGGAAGGCACTCAAAGGGGGAAACTTCAAACTCATGCAGCATCTCCAGAAAAGGTGTCGCGCAACCTTTCAGCGCGCGCATGTATATGTCTAAGCTTCTTCTGTTAAATCGCCGTTAAGCACTTGTTAAATATCCGGCAAGAGAAGCGGTGTTTCTTAAGCCAGGTGTGGAAATCAATTTGCAAACAGGTGGTTGCGCAAATTCCGGGCTAGTGGGGAAAAAAATTGGGAAAATTCGCTTTTAAGCGTGACGGGCCAGCATTTTTGCCCAGTCTGTTGTATTCTCTAAGGTGCACCCAATTTCAAGGGGCACCATTTTCTCTGCACGGAGGGGTTGCTTGGCAGAAGTCCGACTACAGGAAGGCGAGCCGCTGGAAAACGCGCTGCGCCGGTTTAAACGCAAGGTTCAGACAGAAGACATTATTAAGGAAGTAAAGCGGCATTCGTATTACCTGAAGCCAGGTGAGAAGCGTCGTGTGAAACAGGCTTTGGCGCGCAAGCGGGCCAAGAAAAAGATTCGCAAAGACCGCGATTCCCGCCCAGACCGCGACTAATCTTTCTTGTGCCGTCTGCCGTGGGCAGGCGGTACGCCTCTCTTACAACTTTTCTGGGATCTTCCATTGAACCCACTCTTGCGGGCACCATTGTGCCGTGAAGAGTGGGCGGGCATTTGGATCTGGCTTGAAGCCGCGTTCTCCATTGCTCCCTTAGTTTTTCCCACTCGAACGCGATATGATGTTTCTTAGTCCTGCATGGAACAAGACCTGACAATTATCAAAGATGACATGATCGCCTTCATTGAAGGCCATGGCCTGCGTCGCTTCAGCGCTTACGTGAGCGAGGAAGTGGCCAACGTCCCATGGACCACCGAGGAAGACCATCCCGATGGATGGAAGGATTTTGTCGAACTGGCCAAGGCGTCCAGCGTAAGCTTTGTCACCATGAATCACGTCGCTCTTGATAAAGAAGATGTGGACCTGCTGATCAATCGTCTCCAGGAAATTGAATACATGGATGAAGACGATATGGAAGAAGCCGCATGGCTGCGCAGCTTTATCGGCAAGGTGGGATATCTGCAGCTCGGTTTCCCGTGCCAGGGCGTAATGTTTCTCTATGAAGTTGCCACACCATGGTATGAAACCTTCCAGCGCCTGGAAAGCGCAGCCGACGATTACGACGGCATCCTGATTGACGATACGGATCAGGACAACGAGTAAAAGCGGAATTAGAGCGGAATCAACATTTGATTAAACGCGCGGCTGACAAAGCGCCGAATTCCATCTCTGCGGGTGCACCATCCTTTGCCGCGTTTGCAAAGGGTGGGATTAGCTTTAGGTAGAGACGATCTTGAGGGCAGGTCGCAACAAGCGGTTTGGAGCGCAGCGACATAGTGCGATGGATTAAGGGAGAGGCCGCCCACGCGCCGAGCCCCGCTGCATCAGGCGCTGATAGTGATGGGTAGGTAGATGATCTCTGAGCGGTTTGGAGCGAAGCGACAAAATCAATGAAATGGACCTTCGCCACCCCCGATCCCGCACAGGTTGAAGCTCTTCGCACTGA
>DASZMF010000276.1:0-7983 GCA_035552035.1 Candidatus Angelobacter sp. | reverse complement strand
CTGGATAATGCGTGACTGGATGATGGGTTACTGGATAAATGGGTCGCTGGGTGAAGCGTGCCTGGATGATGGGTTACTAGGCGATGGATAACTGGATGAATTTAATTTCCGCTGAAAACAGTTTCATGATTGAGGCAGCTTCACTATGGGCTTAGCCAGTGTTCTTCTTGTGGCCGTGGGCGCAGCGTTGGGATTTACTATCGCGTGGCTCATGGTGCGTCCCAATGCGGCCGTACTGAATACGCGTCTCTCCAGCCTGCAGCAAGAGCTCACCAAAGTCCGCGGAGAAGCCACAAAGTTCACTGAGCTCAACACTCAACTAAGTTCCGCCAAGGTGAAGCTGGAAACCACCGTGGCTTTGGAACGTAAAGCCAATGAAGAAAAGATCGCTCTGCTCGACCAGATGACAAAAGAGCTGCGTGAAAGCTTTCAGGCGCTCTCGGCTGAAGCGCTCAAGAGCAACAATCAGGCTTTCCTCCATCTGGCCCAATCCACATTAGGAAAATTTCAGAGTGAGGCCAAAGGCGACCTGGATTTGCGCCAGCAGGCAGTCGAGAATCTAGTCGCGCCCATCGGCGAATCGCTCAAAAAAGTTGACGAACAAATCCGCCAGATGGAAAGCACGCGCGACCAGGCCTACGGCACGCTCACGAATCAAGTACGGTCGCTCATCTCCACGCAGGAAAAACTGCAGAGTGAAACCGGCAACCTGGTGCGGGCGCTGCGTACCCCAACCGTCCGCGGCCAGTGGGGAGAAATTCAGCTGCGCCGGGTCGTGGAAATTGCCGGCATGCTGCCCTACTGCGATTTTGTGGAACAGGAAACGGTGCATACCAGTACCGGCCGGTTGCGTCCGGACATGATTGTGAAGCTGCCCGGCGGAAAAAACATAGTCATCGACGTAAAAACTCCGTTGCTGGCCTATCTGGAAGCCACGGAAGCCACAGACGACGAAATTCGCCGCCAGAAACTGCAGGACCATGCAAGGCAGGTCCGCACCCACATGACTCAGCTCAGTTCCAAGCTCTATCAGGAGCAGTTTGAGCCGACCCCGGAGTTTGTGGTGATGTTCCTGCCCGGTGAGGCCTTTTTCAGCGCGGCTTTGGAGCAAGATACCGGCCTGATTGAGCGCGGCGTGGCGCAGAAGGTGATTCCGGCTTCACCCACCACGCTGATTGCCCTGCTCAAGGCCGTGGCCTACGGATGGAACCAGGAAAAGCTGGCCCGCAACGCCCATGAGATCAGCATACTGGGCAAGGAATTGTACGAACGGCTGCGGAACCTTGGCGGCTATGTGAAAAACGTGGGCAAAGAGCTGGATAGCGCCGTGGAAGCTTACAACAAAGCCGTGGGATCGCTGGAGAGCCGCGTGATGGTCTCTGCCAGAAGGTTTGCCGAGCTGGGTGCACCTGTAGGAGCGGAAGATATTCCGGAACTAACGCCGATTGAAAAGACCACCCGCAACCTGACCTTTGAGTTTGCTGATCTTGAACCAGAGATTGCGCCCGAGAATGAGCAGGCGGTTGAAGAAGAAACGCCTTCTATCTTCAAGTCCTCTGCCAGCAAAGCCTCAGACTGAGCCAGCCACTCCATTACAAAAAACTAAAAGGGACGCTTTACGCGTCCCCTTTAGAGTTGATGTGAAAAGAAGCTATTTCTTCTTTGCTTTTTTCTTTGCTGCCTTTTTCTTGGTTGCCATTTTTCTATTCTCCCTTTCCATTTTTCATGGATATGCGGTCTTAAGTGAAAAACCGCAATTGATGAATGTATAGAGTGGTTGAAAATCGAAGTCAAGAAAAAAATGCATCCCATTTTTTATTTCTGGTCCGCGTGCGGGCCGAACAAACGCACATGGAAGCAAAAACCAGTATCGTTTTTCCAAAAAACAATATCGCTAAAACGAAAACCCTTGATGTTATGCGGTGAAAACATGCGTTGCAAAAAGCTGTGCGCGTGCATGGAAGAGAGGCAGCAGCAAATTCAGGTGGGATTCACACCGGTGACGTTGCGGGTACCTTCGTAACGCCAAAAAAAGAAATGAAGAAGCTCCACACGTGATGTAAAGCTTCGTAACGTGAGCGCGTGATCAGTGTCGCACCAGAAAAAAGAGCCCAATGCCGGAAAGAGAATCCTGGAAAGCGTGCGCCATCATCCCGGGCCGCAGGCTCTTGCGGAAATGGGCGAGTATGCCGAAGAAAGATCCAAACACGGCAATCACCACCATCATGCGCGGGCCCTGATAGCCATGCGCGAGCCCAAAAATAATCGCCGAGGCGACAATACCAACCACCGCATTCTGTGCCAGGGCGCGGAATTGGCGCTGGAGGTATCCGCGAAAAATAATTTCTTCAAACAAACCGGCAAAGATGCTCAGCAGCACGAACATACCGGCTTCAAGGTATGTGTGCGGAGCAATGGGGCCTAGCATCCGCAGAGTGTCGTCTTTTTGTTTTTCCAGGTTATGGAAATCAAGCGTGCCCACCGCCATACGGACAACCGTAAGCAACAAAAGCGACACCACCAGGAAGCCAGCAGCAAGGCCAACATCCAAAAGAAAGCTCTCCACGGTATCCCAGCGGCCGCCAATCAGGTCACGCATCTTCACGCCGCGCAGGTGGATTCCAAACCAGACTAGCAGGATCAACACGAGTTGGGTGACAATGGTGCCGCCGTAAAGCATGATGCGTGAGGCCGAGCTATGGACTGCGCCCAGCTTTGAGGATCCTGCAAAAGAATTGGCCACGATCAGTCCAACAATTAACAACGTATGCCACAAGGGCGCAATGAGCGCAGGCTTCTCAGCCACGGAACCGGCAATGGGCATATCGGGCGGCGTTGCGGGAACGCCTGCCATTTGCAGAGCATCATGGTTCTGTGTGCCGTCGGACCTTGGCAGCACGCTGGGAGTTTCCGGAGCGTCAGGAGTCATGGCCATAGTTTTTTTGGAAGCGCTGAAGCGCGGGGGCGCTGCAATTCATCTTATAATGAAGGGTTTGGTTTTCCTAAGGAGATGTTATGGAAGATGTGGTAATCATCAGCGGAGTACGCACGCCAATCGGTAAATTTCAAGGCTCGCTGGAACCCTTTTCTGCTCCGCAGCTTGGTGCCCTGGCAGTGCGAGAAGCGGTGAAGCGGGCCAATGTGGAGCCCGCGCAGGTCGATGAATGCATCATGGGTCTGGTCATCTCTGCTGGCCTGGGACAGAATCCCGCGCGCCAGGCCGCACTGGGAGGCGGACTCGCGAATACCGTGGCCGCTATGACCATCAATAAAGTGTGCGGCTCAGGCTTGAAAGCCGTGGCTCTGGCAACCCAGGCCATCCAGACTGGCAATGCAGAAATTGTGGTTGCCGGCGGCATGGAGTCCATGACAAACGCGCCTTATCTGCTGCCGCAGGCACGCAAGGGCTATCGGCTGGGAAACTCGCAGATCATTGATTCCGTGGTGAATGACGGTCTTTGGGATATTTACAACAACTATCACATGGGCATGACCGGTGAGAACGTGGCGCAGAAATACGGCGTCACGCGCGAACAGCAGGATGAATACGCCGTTAGCTCGCACCAGAAAGCGGTGCAGGCGTGGAAAGAGTGCCGCTTCAAGAGCCAGGTGATGCCAGTAGAACTGCCCGCCAAGAAAAAAGGCGCTGCGCCAGTGATATTCGATAAAGACGAAGGCCCGCGTGAAGACACTTCCGCTGAAGCACTGGGCAATCTGAAACCAGTGTTCAAAAAAGATGGCACCGTCACAGCCGGTAACGCTTCCACCATGAATGACGGCGCAGCAGCCGTGGTGGTAACGTCAGCTTCGCGAGCAAAACAACTGGGCGCACAGCCGATGGTCCGCGTAGTAGCTCAGGCAACCAGCGGCGTTGCTCCTGAATGGGTCATGATGGCCCCGGTAGATGGCATAAGAAAAATCTGGGCCAAGACCGGATGGAAGCCCGAAGACGTTGACTTGTATGAGATCAATGAAGCGTTCGCGGTGCAATCCGTTGCGGTGATCAAAGAACTTGGGATTGATCCTGCACGCGTCAACGTGAATGGCGGAGCCGTAGCTCTGGGGCATCCCATCGGAGCCAGCGGTACGCGTGTACTGGTGACGCTGATTTATGAACTCATCCGGCGCAACGGCAAGCGAGGAATCGCTGCACTATGCCTGGGCGGAGGAAACTCTGTAGCCCTTGCTGTCGAGAGAGTTTAGCTGCGAGATACAAGTAACTTGGGCCGCGAGGCATCTAGGCCGCGAATCACTATGCGTAAATACGAATCAGAATCTGGTTCGAATCCGCGCAGGCTTCGCGGCTTTTTATTTTTGTTAGAACTTTTATTTGGCTGGCTACTCAGTTTTTCTGGGCCGGCGCTCAAGATACACAGCTACAAAGCACTCAGCCTGGCGCTGCAGGCAGGCATCGCGCAGTGGCGCTGGCCATATCTGCTGGGCGCAATCATATTCCAGCCGACCATATTCCACTGGCTCATGCATGCGCTCACTCACATAGTGCAGCACTATCCGTGTCTCTTCATCCCGCGCCACGGCAAAACGGACGCCATCTGCACAACGTGCCGCTGGTATCCGCGCGCAACCGCCGGCATAGCCCATATTGCAGAAATCGCGCAGCTCAGTTTCTGACGGAGTAACTTCATTTGCGCCAGCGCGGCACGTGCCGGTAAAGCCAGCGCCCAGCGGCAAGCGGGCAGGAAACGCCCAGCCAATGGAAACTTTCTCAATAGGAAAAAAGAAGGGACAAGCCACAATAAGGCTCATGCTAACTTCTGGCGCTGCAGCTGTAAAGATTTAAATCTGCCAATTCTCTTGCGTGCTGCACCACCCTGAGTGCAATCGTCGCCCTGCGTATGTTACGAAAGCCCATAGCCTCGCTCAATATGGTAGATTTTTTCCATGACAGAACCCAGCCGTATGCAAATGCTTGCTCAATTTCTTGAACAAAACCCCGGTGACGCCTTTGCCCGCTACGGACTCGCCATGGAATACTCCAACGCCGGACAAACTGAACAGGCTCTGGCGGAGTTTAAGAACCTTCTGGAGATGCATCCGGACTACACCAATGGCTACTTCATGGCCGCGCAGGCGCTGGAGCGTACCGGACGCACCCCCGACGCCAGGCAAATGCTGCAGAGCGGCATAGAAGCAGCACAACGCACGGGCAACAAGCACGCGTTGTCAGAGATGACGGGAATGTTGGAAGAGTTAAGTTAGCAATTGGCAAATAGCAAATGGCACATAGCAAAACAGGTTTGAGCTAGTTGCTAATTGCCAACTGCTAATTGCTTATTTTTTCCCCGCCTCCGCTATCACCTCTGAAGTCGGCTTCAATCTCTTGCGGATGATCCCTTCCACCGTGGAAGGCGACGCCTGATACAGCCGTATAAACCATTTGTAAAACTTCGGGACAATCACTTCCCTTTTGCGTTTGAGGACGCCCTGCAAAGTGGCCTGGGCCACCACGTCTGGCGTAACCGCATACTTCACTGACGATCCCACGCGTTGCGGATTCTTGCCCTTGGTCATGTTCTTTACAAAATCCGTGGCAATGTAACCCGGACAAACGGTAAGCACGTTGATGTTGTATTTCTCCAGCTCCATGCGAGCGGCCTTGCCGATGGCATTCATGGCGTGTTTGGTCGCGGCATAGCCTGACATGTAAGGCGTGGCAATATGTCCGGAGACCGAAGAAATATTTACGATGTCACCGCCGCCCTGCTGCCGCATGACTGGAATCACGGCCTGCATGCAATCCACAGCTCCGAACAGGTTCGTGTCAAACATGCGGCGGAACTCCGTCATGTCCATGTCAGCCACGGCGTCATTCAATCCAAAGCCGGCATTGTTCACAAAAATATCAATGCGCCCAAACTTGGCGACTGCGGCCTTTACCAGCGCATCAACCTGCTCGCGCCTGCTCACGTCGCACGCGACGCTCAGCGTGTTCACACCGCCGCCAATGCGTTGTTCCGCTGCCTGCGTCCGTGGCAGATCGCGCGCGCATAAGACAACTTTTGCGCCTTCCTGCAAAAATAATTTCGCAATGGCCTCGCCAATACCCATGGACGCGCCCGTGATCACTGCCACTTTGCCTGCAAGTTTCATGCACAAGTTTCTAGATGGTTGCTGAAGGTAAGTCAAGACACGCGAAAAACAGCGGAAGTTTGCAACGCACCCGCAGCATGCACCAACGTCTCTTGGGATTCAGTCCATTCAGCTACTTGGAGTAGAGCGATGGAACCATTAAAATTATTGCTGTGCCCTTGATTCCGATATTCCCGCTTGAACTGGTGCTCTTTCCCGGAGCGCCACTACCCCTGCACATCTTTGAACCGCGTTACAAAGAGATGATCAACGAGTGCCTGTTGAAGGACCAGCCGTTCGGCATGGTCAGGGCAAAAGAGAATGCCCTGGCAGCCATCGGATGCTCGGCCAGCATCTTGAACGTCCTCAAGAAATATGAAGACGGACGGCTCGATATTGCCGCAGAAGGCGAACGGCGCTTTGAAATCATACAGGTCAATCAAGAGCGATCTTTCCTGCAGGCTGAAGTCTCCTATTTTGAAGACGAGATTTCACTGCCAGGCAGCGGCGCCTTGGATACCGTAGTGGAATTGCATGAACAACTCTTCGCTGTCCTGGGGCAGCCGGTGGATATTGCGCGCGACACGGAACCGCTCTCATTTCATCTGGCGAATGAACTGCCCGTTGATCTGGATTTTAAGCAGGCGTTGCTGGAGATGAAGTCAGAAGCAGAGAGAATTGAAACGCTGACTGAATATTACCGGGCCACGATTCCCAAAGTGGAAAAAACATTACAGGCGCGCCAGCGCGCAAGCGGCAACGGACACGTCCATTAAACATGAATTTGGAGTCAATCAATCCAGCCGGTTGATTGCCATTGAACGCCTTGCGCTTGCACGGCGTATAATTCTTTCAGAGGGCCCTTCATGAATCTTCCCCGCACTCTGGGCGAGCTCAAGAAAAGTTCTTTCTCTGAGCAGCGTCTGCGCACACGCAAAGTGAAAGACGAACTTCGCGAAAACCTGATCGCTCGTCTGCGCAGCAGCGAAACCATTTTTCCCGGCATCATCGGCTATGAAGACACAGTCGTTCCGCAACTGGTGAATGCCGTGCTCTCCCGCCACAACTTTATTTTGCTCGGCTTGCGCGGACAAGCCAAAAGCCGCATTCTGCGCGCGCTTACCACTTTGCTCGATCCACAACTGCCTTACGTCGCCGGCTGCGAGATTCGCGATAATCCATACGAGCCACTTTGCAAACGCTGCCGTGAATTGATTGCCCGTGAAGGCGACAACACGCCCATCGCCTATCTGACTCCTGATGATCGCTACGTTGAGAAGCTGGCCACGCCGGACGTGACGATTGCCGATTTGATTGGCGACGTTGATCCAATTAAAGCGGCGCGCGGCGGACACGATCTCTCCAGCGAACTGACCGTGCATTACGGATTGCTGCCTCGCGCCAATCGCGGGCTCTTCGCCATCAATGAACTCGCGGACATGGCAGGAAAAATTCAAGTCGGGCTGTTCAACATCATGCAGGAAGGCGATATCCAGATCAAAGGCTATCCGCTGCGCCTGCCGCTGGACGTGGCGCTGGTCTTCACCGCCAATCCTGAAGATTACACGGCGCGCGGCAAGATTGTTACGCCGCTCAAAGATCGCATTGGCTCAGAAATTCGCACGCACTATCCCGGCACGCTGGAAGAAGGCATCAGCATCACAGAGCAGGAAGCATGGCTGCAGCGCGATGGCCTGGAACTGCACGTTCCAAAGTACATTCGCGAAGTAGTAGAGCGCGTAGCGTTCCTGGCCCGTGAAGACAAGAAGATTGACAAGCGTTCCGGCGTAAGCCAGCGCCTGCCCATCAGCGTGCTGGAAAACGTAATCTCCAACGCCGAGCGCCGCGCCGTCCGCAGCGGAGAAAAAATGATTGTTCCGCGCATTGGCGACA
>DASZMF010000275.1:0-1930 GCA_035552035.1 Candidatus Angelobacter sp. | reverse complement strand
CGGCTGAACCTTCAGTTGAATTGCCGAGCGTGGGAAGCCTGTTGCCAGCGGGAAAATAATTAATTTCAACGCCTTGCAGATAGGAAGCACTCAGGCCGACAACACGGAGCTTGTCAGTAGAAAAAGTTCCGTAACTGGCCTGCTTGCGGAAGCCAATCCCCTGGTAAAGCTCGTAGGATTCCGTGCGGCCAAAGCTGAAAGCGCTGGGGCCCTTGAAGTTGAAGACCATCGGCAGGTCGGCATACCAATCCTGCAGGACATTGGTGTGATCGATGGTGGCGTATCCGGAGAAATTGGGTCCCACGCTGGTGAGCGTGCCGCCCTCAGGATGCCATAAATATGACGCGCTCTCGCGCAGTTGGCGAATGTCTGTGCGGGTGAAGAAGCCCAGATCATCGCCGGCAAAATTCGCGGAGCGGTCCACGTAGCTGGTGATCCAATTCAAGCCGCGGCCCACATGCTTTAACTCAGCAAAGATCGCGCTGCCCAGGTCAGTGCCCAGGGCGGTGGAGCCTATAGCAAGGCCCGTGTTGGGATCGAAGATGGTTTGGACTGTGTTGTTCTGCACCGCGCTTTCCATGTACTGAGCGGTGAAGATCCAGTTTGGCCCCAGCTTAAGCCGCGTATCAAAAGAACCTATGTTCGATGAATTGCCGCCGAACTGGCGGCGCGTGAACATGAGGCCAACGTTGGAACTGCCGCCGTTGAAGATGCGCTGGAGGCGTCCGGCAAAAATTTCAGCGCGTTCGCCGGAAAGCGGGTCGGCGGTGGACAAGCCCTGTCCGGGAGCACGGTCGTCAATGCCGAGGAAGCCAATTTTCCAGTCACCCAGCTTGCCGGTGACGCGCAAGCCATATTGAGGATCGGCGATACGGCGGGTAAAGAGCAGGGTTTCCGGCGTGCTGAAATAGTCAGAGTTTTCCAGAAAGAACGGCCGCTTTTCTGGAAAGAAAACTTCATAGCGCTGGTTGGTGGTGACCTGCGGCTCGTCTGATTCCACCTGGCTGAAGTCGGGGTTCACGGTGGCGTCCACGGTGATTTGGTCGTGGATCACAACCTTGGCATCAATGCCGCCGCGATACACGGGCTGCGATGTTACGGCTGGCGGAGTGGCCGTGGTATCCAGAAATTTTTCACCACCGGCAAAGCCGTATGGAGTTAATTCTATGTTGCGGCCAGAGTGCGCGTTCTCAGGGCTATCCATGTTGGCGAACTGCGGAACGTACGCTTCAATCTTGGTGGTAAGCAGCGGCCAGGTGGAAAGCTCGCGGTTGCCGGGAATGACGCGGCCTAACGCAATACCCCAGGTGGAGGCCCGATGTGAGCGGGAGTGAAACCGCAGACTCTTGTAAGGAATGGAGAACAGAACAACGTAACCATCCTTAGTGATCTTGCCCTTGGATTGCCAGACGGTATCAAAGCTGAAGTCATCGTCGTCAACGCCTTCCGCGGTAATTCCATCCAACTGAATACCCAGCGGATTGGCGAAAAATTCATAGGCGCGCTGACCGTCATGGAAAGTGTCCAGGGCTACGCTCACAGCGTCGTCGCCGGCAATGTCTTCCCTCTTCACCATGTGGGCGCGCAGACTGCCAGGCTTTGACTTGCAGATAAAAGCTACATAGAGATTGCGGTCGTCATAAGAGATATAGGCAGCGGTGTCTTCGCTAACCGGAGAGCCGTCATGCGGCTCGCGCTGCAGAAATTCTGTGACCTTGAGGCCAGGGGGCACGGCGTTTTCGTTGAGATAGTCTTCGAGTTTGGGCGGATGCTCCGCGCGGACAGGAGCGATCGTGGGCTTGTCATCCTGGGCTGACAAGGCCGCCATTTTCAGAGTAGCTAAAAGCAAAACAAATCCAACAATGGCGAGCCAGCCAAGCCGAATACGCATTTCCCATCCCCTAAAAAAAGGGCCGAGCGTGTGACTCGG
>DASZMF010000274.1:0-2441 GCA_035552035.1 Candidatus Angelobacter sp. | reverse complement strand
CACGTCGAATCACCCTCAAACTGCCCTCAAATCACGTCCAAATTCCATGGTTCAAACCCGGTGCCAATAGTCTAAAAACCTGGGTTTATCCAATAGCCAAAGGCTAAGAGCCAATGGCTGCCTCTAATCTACCTTTTGTTCGCCTATGTGTCGATAGAGAAACAGGACATGACCTGGCCTTTTTTGGGGTTTTTCTCCGCGCCTCCGCAGTGAAGATGTTTTTAGTCCATTTCCGGCGGCGGGATTTGCGCAGGGTCTTTTATTTCCTGGCCAAATTGGAGGATATAACCATTGTTATCTCGGATGGCGAACTCGCGCATTCCGTAGAAAAAGCTTTCCACCGGATAAACCACGCTGGCCTTCTCCCTGAGGGATTCCCAAATCTCCTCAACATCGCTGGTGTTGAAATAGATTGAGCCGGTGAGCACGCATTTTTCAAAAGGCTCATGCGCGTTGGGCAGGGAGATCATAAATTCAACGTCGTCTTTGCGCAGCGCGGCCCAGCCTTCGGTGCGGCTTACGCACTCAAAGCCCAGCAGGTTGCGATAGAACAGCAGGGTCTCATCAATACTCTTGACAGCCAGCATGGGGCGAACGTGTTCTAGCTTCATAAGATCATTTGCTAAACGGGGCAATTTATAAATGAGTCAAATTGAAAAGCTATGGCCTTAAAACAGGCCCGAGCATTGGGCCGCTAGTATGCGGAAATCGGCTGCGGGGTTCAAGTTAAAAAAGAATAAGTTTTAGCGGAGAGAGCTCGTCTTGACGCTCTTCCGCCGGTGAATCTTTTTAGCAATGCGAATCAATCGCTCAAGTCGCAGAAGTACAAATTCAGTAATTCAAATTCAATAGTTCAAATTCAACAATTCAACTCAGTAATTCAAATTAAAGTTCAGCAGGTTCCAGTGGTATGAGAACCAGACAAAACCAACGCAGGCCAGCAGCAGCAATAGGTTCCATATCTTGGTCCAGAACCATGCGTGGCTGTCTCGCCATGAGCGCAGGCAGGCCAGAAAAACAATGATGGTCCCCAAAGCGCCGGCCAGTCCCAGAATCTGGATGGCATGCAGCTTGGCGTCATTGCTGGAACTGAATGCGCCCAGATCGTCGCCGGAAATAGTGAGAATAAAAATCAGCAGAAAAGCAATATCCACCATGCAAACCACGCGCACCCAGGAGCGCAGGCGCATATAGCCGGCGTCCAACTCAAGCCGCTGGCGATAGTGCATTCGAATCACCGCAGCCAGAGGCCAGCAGAGGACCGTGAGCGCCAGAATAATCAGAACCGCAATAATCACGCATTGATTGAAACTGCTGTCAGCGACAAACGGTATGCGCTGCATCACCACGGCAGGGAAGTTGGGCACCAGCTGCATGTGTCCACTGTCATCATGGCGAAAGGCGACCAGGTCCTGGCCGTTGACCGAGCGATACACGAGCGGCGCAATCTCCTGCCATTTCTTGATTTGTCCGTTGAAATCTTTATACGGCTCTATTTTGATCAGGCCATTTTCAGCGGGTGTAACCAGCACATTGTCACTCACGGCGGCAATTTTCAGGAAGTTGCTCTCTGAGCGGCGGCTGGTGAGATAGTGCCCGGCAACGGTATGCGCGTCAGCATCGGCAGTGGCCAGCTTTTCAACCTTGGGCGGCGTAAAAGGAAAGTAGCGATCAAGAAAGTGATACCACAACGCGCTGCGCGGGCTAATGTCACCCTTGCCGGCGCTGTTATACGAGACAAAAAATCCCACTCCGTTTTCCAGCATCAGATGCATGTCACTGTGGAAGTAAACTGTATCCCCACCGTGGCCAATAATGCGATGTCCGTTGCGCGTCTCTTCATAAAAACCCAGGCACATGGCGTTGAGCGCCGGACTGAGGCCAAACTGGCGTGCATGCATCTGCGCAGCAGTTTCCGGACGCAAAATCTGCGCGTTCTCAAGCTTGCCATTTTGCAGATGCGCAATCATGAAGCGTGCCAGATCGCTGGCCGTGGCAGCCAGTCCGCCAGCCGGCGCTTCTTCAATAATCTCAAATGGCTTCGGCTTACTCGATCCCAGCCGATAGCCGCCAGACATCAACGGCTTTAAATCAGCAGGCAGCGGCTGCGCAAAAGAGGATCGCGACATTCCCAGCGGCTTGAAAATATTTTCTGCCACATAATCATTGAAGGGCTTTCCCGAAACGCGCTCAACAATATACCCAGCCACCGACGCTCCATAATTCGAGTATGCCGGCGTGGTTCCAGGTGGAAAAATGCGCGCAGGAATATGCTCTGCCAAATGCTGTTTGAGCGTGGCGACGGGCGCCCCTTCTTCATTAATTAAATCTTTGATCTGCTCTTCAAATCCCGATGTGTGCGTCATGAGATGGCGCAGCGTAATAGGCTTGCCAAACTTCGCGGGGATTTTGAAATCGAGATAATCGTTTACGTCGCGATC
>DASZMF010000273.1:0-8587 GCA_035552035.1 Candidatus Angelobacter sp. | reverse complement strand
CTCCCAGACCCGAATGACGGATATGTCCGACAACTCCGATAACACGAGCCGTGCCCCAAAGACTGATTGTGATGTAATGGCCAATAGGATCGTTGCCGGCGAAATGGGTTTTTGCCATCACGCTATCGATGACGATGACGTTCTCAGAACTGGCCGTGTCCTGATCCGTGAAGTAGCGGCCTTGAAGCAGCGGGATGCCCATTGAATCAAGATAGCTGGGGCCAGTCCAATAGGTAAGCACGCGAGGAGCTTCGGCAACCGGTGTAGTCGCGTGGTTCCCGATCCAAAAGGGAGCGAGGTTATTCATACCGCCTAGCGGTATCAGCATAGTAGAATCGGCCGATTCAATGCCGGGAATCGCTCGGATGCGGTCCAGAATGCCTTTGTAGATAGCACGAACCTCGGCGGCCTTCTGTTGTGGGGAAAATGACAAGCCAATTTTGAAAGTGACCAGGTTCTGCGGCTGGAAACCAGGATCGGCCCTCCAGAGATCATGAATGGTGCGGAAGAGAAGACTCGCGCCGGCGAGCAGAACGAGCGTAAGAGCAATTTGGCCGACAACGAGCGAGTTCTGCGTACGATGATGGGCGCCAGTGGATCCGCGAGCGCCTTGCTTCAGCCCTTCCTGAAGATTGAGTGTACGACTCTTGAACGCAGGCGCCAAGCCAAACAGGATTCCAACCAGAATTGAAATCGCGAAGGTAAAAAGGAGGACCGTTCCATTGATGGCGATGTTTTCTGTGCGGCGCAGATTTCCCGACAAGAGCGCCATCACCGCCGCCATCCCGAGCTTTGCGATTGCCAATCCAACGACGCCGCCGACCAGCGAAAGAACAACGCTCTCAGTGATCAATTGTCGGATGATACGGGAGCGCGCAGCGCCCAGGGCGGAGCGGATGGTGAATTCGCGCGCGCGGACAGCCGACCGTGCCAGGAGGAGGTTGGCGACATTGGCACAGGCGATCAGCAGCACGGCGGCAACCGCGCCCAGCATGAGCAGCAGCGTTGTGGAGATATCGCCAATAATCACCGGCTTCAGCGCCACCACGTCGGTGCCCAGGCCGCGATCGGTGTCTGGATAGAGCCGGTCAATGCTTTGCTGGATGGCGGTCATCTCGGTTTGCGCCTGAACAACGGTGACACCGTGCTTCAGACGTGCGATGCAAAGGACGCCGGGAAAGCGCCGGTCATTGAAGAAAGGATCGCCCTGACCGAGGGGAATAAACACTTCCACCTCAGTGGCCAGCCGGAAGGGCGGCAGAACGCCGATAATGGTGTACGAAACGCTATTCATCGTCAGCGTTTTTCCAAGTACGTCTTTGCTTCGGCCGAAGCGGTTTTGCCATTGTCGATCGCTGATCATGGCGACCGGAGGTCCGCCGGGCCGGTCTTCGTCCACGGAAAAATCACGGCCCAGTACGGGATGTACTCCTAGCATTGCAAAAAAATTCGAGGTGGTTTCATAACCATAGACGTGTTCAGGGATCCCCGGATTCGTTAAGTCAAAATCCTCCCAGCGAATACCAGCAATGGCATCAAAGCTGTGGGCAGAGCGTTGCCAATCTCGATAGTCGAGCACCGACATTGAGACATGCGGCGCGTGCGGGTTGCTCTGCCAGATCAGGACGAGGCGATCGGGGTCAGGATATGGAAGTGGCGCCAACATCACGCCCTGGACCACGCTGAACATTGCGGTGGTGGCTCCGATTCCGAGAGCCAGCGTAAGAATGACGGTAAGAGTAAAGCCAGGCGATTTGCGCAAGATACGCAAGCCGTACCGCACATCCTGCGCCAGAGTCTCCAGCAGGTGGATGCCACGTGCCTCGCGGCATTCTTCCTTGATTTGCTCCGTGCCGCCAAAGAGAAGCTTCGCACGCCGCTGGGCTTCATCGGCCGGCACCCCAGCCCGAGCAAATTTTTCGACTTGCTGGTCAAAATGAAAGCGCAACTCGTCATTCAGTTCGCTCTCTACCGAGTCACGGCGGAGCAAGGCGCGCAGGCGGCTGCGAATCTCGGTCACCACGTTTCCCTGAAAAAAGCGAACTAAGCGGTTCAAGCCATGTTCTCCTATGGGGTTTCAAGAATCAGAGCGACCGCAGTGGTAAGAGCCTTCCATTGGTGTTCTTCTGCGTCGAGCTGTTTCCGTCCAAGCTTGGTGAGTTCGTAGAACTTTGCACGGCGATTGTTCGCTGAAGAGCCCCAACGTGCCTTGATCCAGCCGCGGCGTTCCAGCCGATGAAGCGCTGGATAGAGCGATCCTTGTTGGATCTGCAGGACCTCACGCGAAACCTGATGGATCCGCTCGGAGATTCCCCATCCGTGGTTGGCCCCCGGCAGAAGAGTTCGAAGGATCAAGAGATCGAGCGTGCCCTGGGGTAGGTCAATGAGCGACAATCAGGCTCCCCTTTCACTTCTACACAAACATATCATCTCTCTTGTCGAAGTGCAAAGGGGAACACGCCAATTCTCTTTCGCCATGCTGAGTTCGTCGCGAGATCATCAATTAAACGGCAAACGAAGCACTGCTGCCTTTGCTGGCTCCGGCTCCCTTTCCCCGTTTCAAAAGGGGACTGAGGCTTGCCGGGAGTTCAAGAAGTGGCAATAGCATCAAGCGCGCCATTTCAGTTTCGCTCCTACAGAGCTATGTTCACTGTGCCGAAAATCACGCAAGTGAGGAGTAAAGAATTTCAGTTCGCGGCGGTGTCGCCGCAGTTCTTTGCAGCCCTGCATCTACCTTTAATGAATGGTCGTTCTTTCCTCGATACTGATGATAGCAACCACCCGAAGGTAGCGATTTTGAATCAAGCTGCAGCCAAAGAGCTTTTTGGCAGCCAAGATGGACTGAATAAACAAATACAGGAAGACCTTGCCGACAAGCCAATCTTGCTCCGGGTAGTTGGCATTGTGGAAGACATCCGTCAGGATCCCACCACGGTCATTGCTCCGCCGATTGTTTACCTGCCACTTGAACAAACCCCGATGTCCTCTGTATCGCTCGTCATACTGGCCAGCGTTATACCCTCTAATGGCGAAATTCAATCCCGGATATGGTCGCTCAACGCAAATCAGGCCGTTGGAGAAACAACGGAATTGACCAGCCTTATTGATCTTAGTCTCCGCCGAATCCGGTTCCTGGCATTGCTCATGACTCTATTTTCTGCTATCACCATGTTGCTCTCGGCTCTTGGAATATATGCTACCGTTATGCAATGGCTTTCCACCGCGCAACAGGAAATCGCTTTGCGCCTGGCATTCGGAGCAACCCACTCGCAAATACATAACTCAGTAGTGATGCGCGTCATGCTCACCACGGGGGTAGCCCTTGGCATTGGTCTGCTTGCTTCTCTTGGAATCAGCACTAGCCTAAAATCTCTTCTTTACGGTGTTCAACCCGAGCTAGGCGCCGTATGGATTTCGGCCGCGCTGCTCCTCGGTATAGTTGCTTTCGTATCCTGTTATATGCCGGCGCTTCGATCCAAGTTCGTGAGTCCACTCCAACTTCTTCGTTCTGAGTGACGGCCCAAACATTCGACCAATAACTAGCAGCAGATTATCAATGCGCAAAATCACGATGACCAGGCTCTAATTGTCAACTCTGGTTCCTTGACAGGAGGTCAGAATCGACTGACATAAAATGATAGCGCCGATTCAGCGGCACCGACCTCTTTCCGCACGCGCTAACATTGGCTATTCATGCCGCAGCGCTTCCATTGGATCCACTTTCATGGCCCGTCGCGCAGGCACATAACAAGCCAGCAGCGCAATCGCGGACAGTAAGACTGCTACTCCGACAAAAGTAATTGGATCAGTGGGCCTCACTCCAAACAGCATGCTTGCCATCAGCCGCGTGAGTCCAAAAGCGCCGATCAGACCGATGATGACACCCACAAGAGTCATCCGGGCGCCATCACGCAGCACCATTCTGAGCACGTCAAAGCGTTGTGCTCCCAGCGCCAGACGCACGCCAATTTCACGGGTGCGCTGCCCCACCATGTAAGAGAGCACGCCATAAATTCCAATGCTGGCCAGCAACAAGGCCAGCGCGGCAAACGCGCCCAGCAAAACCATGGTGAAGCGCTTGCTGGAAATGGAGTCGGCCACCGTCTTTTCCATTTCTTCCGGACTATAAAGTACCAGCTCAGAGTTGAACTCCAGGGCACGTGCGCGAAGGCTGGCCAGGCTGGATCCTCCCTGCATATGCTGGCGGAGATAAACTTCGGTCCCCAACCCGCCGCGTTTTACTTCTTTATCTGGAACCTGGGCGAAGGGCAGATACATTTGTGCGTGCAGAGGGCTGGCTGCATCCTGATCGAGTCCCCACTGATTAATGTGGCCGACCACGCCGACGATCTGCCGATTCGGTACCTTGTCTGGATCGGAAGGATCCACATTGAAATCAAGATACTGGCCAATCGGGTCTCGATTCGCGAAGTATTTTTCTGCCAGGCTCTCATCAATCACAATGACGGGCTGGCTGTTTTCATTGTCGGCGGAGGTGAAGAAGCGGCCTCGCTTCAGGGGAATCTGCATTACTTTGAGGTAATCGGGTTCCACAACATATTGCAAAGACATGGGGAGATCGCTCTGGTGCAAGGGTTGGGGCCGGTCAACGAACCAGAAATACTCTTCGTCGTCGCTGCCCATGGGAGTTGCGCCATTATTGAAAGACACAGCTTCCACGCCGGGAACGGAAGCCAGTTTGTCATGAATCTGGCGATAGGCGGCCCGGATGGAGTCAGCGGATTGCGTCTTATAAGAAGCTGGGCCAGCAACTGAAAAGGTCATTAAATTTTTTGGATTGAATCCAGGATCGAGTCCCCAGAGCTGGAACAGCGTGCGGATCATCAGGCCGGCCCCGATCAGCAGCACCAGCGCCATGGCCATTTCAACCACGACAAAAAATTTCTGCGCGCCCGCGCGCCCGCCAGCCAGGCCGCGTCCACTTTCCCGCAAGGTCCCACTCAAGCTGCCTTGTGACGCCTTCCACGCAGGCGCCAGGCCAAAAACGATTCCCGCAAGAAGAGAGATACCCAGCGTAAACAGCAGCACGCGCAGATCAAGACCAATATTTTCAGAGCGTGGCATAGTCGTCGGCATTGCCGCCAACGCGGCGCTGGTCGCAAGCTTTGCCACTCCCAGACCCAGCACGCCGCCGATCATGGACAAAAGAACGCTTTCCGTTAGCAGCTGGCGAATCACGCGCTGGTTTCCCGCTCCCAGAGCAATACGAATGGCAAATTCATGCTGTCGCACGGTGGAGCGCGCGAGTAGAAGATTCGCTACGTTTACACAGGAGATAAGCAATACGAATCCCACAGCGCCCAGCAGGACCAGCAGAATCGGGCGCATATCGCCAACCATTTCATCTTTCAAGGAACGAAGGTTTACTTTTTTGTCAGAATCAACATCAGGGTATGCCACGGCAAGCTCCCGTGCAACGCGGTCCATGTCTTCATGCGCCTGTTCCAGCGTTACTCCGGGCTTGAGCCGGCCAATGCCATCCAGCCCCCAGGCTGCCGAGCGAACGGAATAAAACTTTGGCTCGTTAAATTCGCCGACCGGTGTGTAAACCTCGTTTGCTGGGCCGCCGCGCTGAAAATTCTGGATATTCAAATGAAAGCTGGAGGGAACAACGCCGATGATGGTTCGTCCCTCGTCATCGAGGATCATGCGCTGGCCGATGATGTCTTTGCGGCCTGCAAATTTTCGCTTCCACAGTCCTTCAGTAATCATTACTGTGGGGTTTGCGCCCAGCCGGTCTTCGTCGGCGCTAAAAGTGCGGCCTAGTAAAGGATGCATGCCCAACAAGTCAAAGAGTCCAGCCGAGACCATTTCTCCGCGCAGCCGCTCTGGTTCGCCCGAGCCGGAAAGAGTAAATCCAACTGTGCGATAGGCAGCCAGCGTTTCAAATGTCCGATTCATGCGCTGCCAGTCTTTAAAGTTTGGATAAGAAATGGAGCCGTTCTCGAAATTCGGGATTTTTTGAAAAAGAGAAACGAGCTGCTCCGGATCATGAAAAGGCAGCGGATTCAGCAGCACGCCATTGACCACTGAAAAAATCGCCGTGTTCGCCCCAATGCCCAGGGCCAGTGTAATGATTGCGATGATAGAAAAGGTAGGCGCCTTCGCCAGCATGCGAAAGCCATAACGGAGGTCCTGCAGGAGCGACGTGAGCGTTTTCATAGTCCCTACTTATTGACTGAAAATGTGACCGCAAGTTAGCTGAGAAAAGTCAGCTAAGAAAACTCGCTTTCTGTGCTCATCAAGCTTGAACCGGGTCCCTCTTTAGATGAATACGCAATTAAGGCTTGCCAGGTTCTCTTTTACGGCGAAAAAAATCCTGAATTATTTCTGAGCAGCGGTCCGCGAGAATGCCTCTGGTTACTTCCATTCTATGATTCAAGCGAGGATGGTTCAAAACCTCCAGCACCGATCCAACTGCTCCGGCTTTTACATCGGCAGCGCCGTACACCAGCCGCGCGATGCGCGCATGAATCAGGGCGCCGGCACACATGGAGCAGGGCTCAATCGTGGCGATCATCACGCAGCCGCTCAGCCGATGATTCCCCAATCGCGCTGCAGCTTCACGCAGTGCAACGATCTCTGCATGGGCCGTGGGATCGTTATCCAGCAGGTTGCGATTGTGTCCGCGGCCAATGATCTCACCATCCTTTATTACTAAAGCGCCAACAGGCACTTCACCAGCCTGTCCAGCTAGAGCAGCTTGCTCCAGCGCCAGCTCCATCCAGTCAGCATCAGCTCTGGGCTGCATGTCTGCTGTGTTTTTCTCTGGTTGACTCATAAAAGTTTACTTCAGGTTGCCTTAAAAATTCTACATGAGCAGCAGCTCCGCATATGTTTTATTTCCAGTCAACCCTTAAGGGTTGACTAGTCTCTAACTCTCTATCAGCGACGTAAAACAGAGACAACTCGCAAACAGCCCCCCGACGGGCACCCTCGAATCGAAGGAGCAACAATATGAATAAAAAGTTTATTTTGGCAATGATGCTTGCGTCCGGCATGGCATTTGCGCAGACCGGCGGCGGCACTGGTTCAACACCAGCACCAGATCAGCAGCCAGCAAGCCCCTCCACCAGGAGCCCAGCACCAACAGATCAAAACTCCCAGACCGCAGCGCCCACCAGCGCGGGTGATCAGCAGACTTCACTGCGTGGCTGCTTGAAGCAGTCTGGTGGAAACTGGGTACTTAATTCTGACAATGGCCAGAGCGTCAATCTGCAGGGTGACAGCTCGGTCCTGAAACCACATGATGGACATCAGGTCCAGATACAGGGATCGCGCGCGAACGATGGTTCTTTGCAAGTCAGCTCGATCAATATGATTTCTGATTCCTGCACGAGCAACCAGGCGGCAAATATGGGAGCGGCAGCTGCCGCACCGGCAGCCAATGCCAATGCTCCAGCAGCCACCACCAAAAGCCCCGCGGGCGCGGCATCTGAAAGTGCAAGCGCTCCGGTAAATCCTCCAGCGCAGACGCCCAGCATTCCGAGCACGTCCGCTGATCAGAGCGCGACTGCCAGCACGACCGCGCCAGCCGCTGATCCAAATAACGCGAACGCTGCAGCGGCAACTACGAACAGCCCGGCAGGCGCAGCTTCTGAAAGCGCCAGTGCTCCGGTAAATCCTCCGGCCGACAACACGGCAACAGCCAGCGCCGCAGCAGCTCCGGCGACTTACCCTAATGCCAATGCTCCAGCAGCCACCACCAATAGCCCAGCGGGCGCAGCCTCTGAAAGTGCCAGCGCTCCGGTAAATCCCCCGGCATCAACTGATGCGACTTCTACCACGGCAACCGCTCAGGCTCCAGCAGCGGACCAGAATGCCGCTCCTGCTGCCAGCACTACTACTCCTGATAACTCAGCGCCTGCTACCGTAGCTTCCGCTGATAACAGCAACGCTTCCGGCCAGCAACTGCCCCAGACCGCTTCACCGCTGCCATTATTGGCCCTGGTGGGATTTGGTCTGATTGCTGTTGGTTTCTTCAGCCGCAAAAAGTTCAGCTTTAAGGCATAACAGGTAATTCACAAGTTTTATCCAGCACTGCCCGCATGTTTACCCGTGAGGGCAGTCTTCTTTTTTACCGTTGTAAAAATTTGAATTTGTGAAAAACCAGCGTAAAGTCTAGGATTTGTCTGTAGATCGTTGTTTTGTAAACATGGTTTTGAGGTGCGTCTATGTCATTGTCCATTGAAAACGTTAAGTTTGATATCTGCTGCGCGGCCCGGGCGCTGTATCGCGCGGGTCTCAGCGCAGGCGTAGCCGGACACCTGAGTGTGGTCATTGGCGAAAATAAAATGTTGATGAATCGATTTGGTCCGTCTTTCGGCACGTTGCGGCCTGTGGACATCTGCACTTTTGATTTCAATGGCAAGGTGCTGGAGCACGATCCCTCGATTGATCCTTATGTGAATGACACGATTGCCCTGCATGCTGTGATTCATCGCTTGAATCCGCAGATTGCAGCGCTGGCGCATACGCATCCGCCGGCCACGGTAAGCTGGGGAACGTTCCGCCGCGTTCCGGAAATCTATGACCAGGAGAGCTGCATTATTGCCGGCGATGTAGG